>DATEOL010000123.1:0-10663 GCA_035274025.1 Gemmatimonadales bacterium
CGATCCGTTCCAGGACCGCGAAGGCCCCGGGCGCGAAGGGTCCCTTGTCGTGCTGCTCGTGATCGAGCGCCGTGAGGTACACCGTCATCAGGCGGGGACGGCGTCGTTCGATCAGCGCGGCGGCATAAAGCCCGCGGGTGACATCGCCCGGGAGGGATTCATCGATCCCGTCGGCGTAGGGCTGCTTGACCAGCACCTCCAGCTCACCCTCGAGGCCGGGCGTTTCGAGCGCCCGCAGGAGCTTGCGATCATCGAGCGTCCCCGTACGCCAGAGCTGCGGCAGGTTCCAGGTGATCTTTGCGCCGACACTCACCGGCCAGTGCACGTTGCCCACCGTCCGGCCTGCCGCCGCGGCGACGTCCCACAGCGATTCGCTGGTGACGTCCTCGGCGTACCAGTACCACCCGTTCTGGTTCTTCCCGAAGGGATCGAAGGTCTGGTTGGCAACGACACCGTGGCCCGCCGGTGCGCGGCCGGTGATCAGGGTCGTAAAGCTGGGATAGGTGACCGCGGGGGTCACACCGATGACCGAGCTCGCGTGGGCTCCCTCGACCAGGAACCGGCGCAGGTTCGGGATCGCGAGCCCGTACTTGTCGGCCTCGAGGACGTAGTCGGGGCGGAGGCCGTCGATCCCGATGAACAGGAGCGCCGCTGGTCCCTGCGCCGCGAGGATGGATGCGAACAGCAGCCTGAGCATGTGTGTCGGCCCCCTACCTGCGCAAGTGTCGCTCGAACAGCTCCAGGATTCGACGATACTCGTCGGTCCACGAATCCGGCCGCACGAAGCCGTGATCTTCGACGGGATACACCGCCATTTCCCAGTTCGTCTTGCCGAGCTCGATCAGTCGCTGCGACAATCGGACGACATCGAGGAAGTGCACGTTCACGTCGACCATGCCGTGCGCGATCAGGAGCGGATCGTTGAGCCCCTCGGCAAAGTAGATCGGCGACGACTGGCGATAGGCGATCGAATCGTCCTGCGGCTCGTTGATGATCCGTGCCGTATAGGGATGGTTGTAGTGCGCCCAGTCCGTCACCGACCGAAGCGCCGCGCCGGCCCCGAAGTACTGCCCCTCGGTGAAGAGGGCCATCAGCGTGATGAAGCCGCCGTAGCTCCCGCCGTAGATGCCGACCCGGTCGGGCGACATCTTGTAGGTCTTCGTCAGCCACTTCGACGCATCGACGTGGTCCTGCAGGTCACGGCCGCCGAAATGCCGGTAGATCGCGGTCCGCCAGTCGCGGCCGTAACCCGCTGAGGCGCGGTAGTCCACGTCCAGCACCACGTAGCCCTTCTGGGCCAGGAGGTGGTTGAACATGTACTCCCGGAAATAGGGCGACCAGTAATTGTGGACGTTGTGGAGGTAACCCGCGCCGTGCACGAAGATCACCGCGGCGCCGTTGGCCTTCGCGCCCACGTCGGCCGGACGGTAGATGCGGGCCGGCAGGTCGACACCGTCCGACGCGCGGATCTTCACGATCTCCGGCTTGATCCACTTGAAGGAAGACCACTCAGAGGTCGGGGAAGAGGTGAGGCGTTCCCGTCGCCCGTCGCCCGTCGCCTGCTGGAGGTAGAGCTCGGGCGGCCGATTCGCCTCCGAGTACACGTCCGCGAGCCAGGTACCGTCCGGTGAAGCGACGACGTTGTGCCCACCCACGCCGGTCGTCAGCCTGGTCCGGGCGCCACCACTGATGGGCATCCGGTAGTAGTGCTGCTCGAAGAGCGACACCTCGCTGGTCTGCAGCTCGAAGTGGGTTCGATCGGGTGTCAGGTTGGCGCGGGTGACTTCCCAGTTGCCGCTGGTGAGCGCCTGCCTGCCACTTCCATCCGCCCGCATCGAGTAGAGGTGCGCCCAGCCGGTCGCCTCCGACACGAACCAGATCCCCTGGTCGCCCGGCAGCCAGCCCGCGCAGCCGAAGCAGGGACCGTTCACCCACGCCGAGTCCTTGAGCACGTCCACGGTCGTGAGCTTGCCGCCCGGCGCGTCGATCCGATGGATGTAGCGCGTGGTGTAGTCGTGCGTCGTGACGAACAGGAGCGCGCTCGTCCCCGCGTCGTTCCACCCCACCGCATTCACGCCGCCGAAGCTCCTTGCCGTGGTGTCGTTCGGATCGGGCTTGATCCCGGTGACCGCGCCGGTCGCCACCTCATACAGGAACGCCCGCGCGCGCGGCTGCGAGTCGCCCACCTTGGTGCGCGCCTCCAGCTCCTCGACGTAGCCCGAGACGGTGATGTAGTTGGGGACCTTCTCGACCTTTTCCGGGGCGCTCGTCGTGGTCACGACGAGCACATGGGAGCCGGTCGGTGAGGGCGAGAACTGCGCGACGCGCTCATCGCGGCCGAGGTAGAAGGGCCTGGCCTTCTCCTTGTCCCTGCCCTCCCGCTCCGCCTTGCTCACGCTGTCGGCCCAGCGACGGTCACGAAGCGCGCCGATCAGCGAGCGGTTTTCGGTTTCGAGGAAACTCCGCTGGCCGGTCGCGGTCTTCCCGGTATCGGGCGCGGGACCCGGGCGGATATCGGTGAGCTGGCGCACTCCGCCCGCCGACAGGTCGAAGGCCATCACCGCCACGTTGTCGCGACGGAAGTAGATGACGTTCCCCGAGGCATCGAACGTGAGAGGCTGCTCCGAAATCGTCGGCGTCTCTGTCAACCGCCGGGCGTTGCCGGTCGGGAGCGAGACCAGCCATATGTCGCCGTCGAAGCTCACGACCTTCCTGGTGCGGTCGCGACTCATGACGCCATCACCCGCGATGACGGCCGCGGTGTCGGCAGCCGCACGCGACATCTTCTCCGGCAGGGCACCCGCCTGCGCGCGCACCCGATAGGTCGCGAGCGGATCACGCCAGGGGGAGCCGGGAGGGAGCCAGCGGAACCAGATGTACTGGCCATCGGGAGACCAGCGGACGTCGGTCGGCTCGCGTCCCACCAGCTCCGGACCCTTCATGATCCAGGGGACGGTGAGCTCTTTCTGTTGAGCGGACAGGCGGGCAGACGGGCTGGCGGGCAGACTGCTCGCAGCAAGCGCGACAAGCAACAGCATTCTCTTCATGGGCTCAGTCGGTCGATGTTCCAACCCGTGGCGTGGCGCCGATATCGGATGCGGTCGTGCAGCCGGTCGGGACGGCCCTGCCAGAACTCGTATTCAAAGGGCTCGACCGACCAGCCCCCCCAATGCTCGGGGAGTGGTACGGGGTCGTTGCCAAGCCGCTCAGTCTCGGCGCGAACCTTCTCTTCCAGCTCGGCGCGGTTCCTGAGGACGCTCGACTGGGTGCTCGCCCAGGCGCCAACCTGGCTCCCGTGCGGTCGGGTGCGGAAATAGCTCTCCGACTGCTGGCGCGAAAGCTTCGAGACGTTGCCGATGATCCGGACCTGGCGCTCGAGCATGTCCCAGTGGAAGAGCAGCGCCGCACGGGGATTGTCGATCAGCTCCTCGCTCTTGCGGCTCCGGTAATCGGTGTAGAAGACGAACCCGTCGGGCCCGAAGTTCTTGAGCAGCACGATGCGCGCGGAGGGACGGCCCTCGCGGGTGCTGGTGGCGAGCGTCATCGCGGTGGGCTCGATCAGGCCCGAGTGCGTCGCCTTGAAGAACCAGGCGGCGAACTGGGCCACCGGATCGGCCGCGACCTGCGACTCATCGAGCGAGCCCCTGGCGTATTCCCTCCGGGTGTCCCCGGTCACCCCGTGACCCTTCCCCGGCACTCGCCAAGCCCGATCGTGACCACGCCTTCGCGCCGGCAGGTCCCCCGCAGGATGACTTCATCGCCGTCCTCGAGGAACCGGCGGGTCTCTCCTCCCGGCAACGACACCGGATTCCTGCCACGCGCCGTCAGCTCGAGCAGGCACCCCCGGCCATCCTGCGTGGTGCCGCTCACGGTGCCACTGCCGAGCAGGTCGCCCGGCTGGAGGTTGCAGCCGTTGCTGGTCTGGTGGGTCACGAGCTGCGCCGGGCTCCAGTACATCTCCAGGAAGGAACAGGAGGAGAGGCGGAAGGGCGGGTGGGCGGAGGCTCTCATCCTGTCGGTCTCGATGAACACCTCGAGCGTCACGTCCACTCCTCCCGCCTTCCCGTCCTGCCCGTCACTCAAATAGGGAAGCGGCTTGGGGTCACCATCGGCCCGGGAACGAAGTGGCGCCCGGAACGGCTCCAGCGCCTCGCTGGTCACCACCCAGGGCGAGATGCTCGTCACGAAGCTCTTGGAGAGGAACGGGCCCAGCGGCTGGTACTCCCAGCGCTGGATGTCGCGCGCGGACCAGTCGTTGAGCAGCACGTACCCGAAGATGTGACGCGCCGCCTGCCCGATCGGGATCGGGGTGCCGAGCGGGTTCCCCTGCCCCACGAAGACACCGACTTCGCACTCGTAGTCGAGCGACGTGGTTGCCACGACGGTGGGCGACGCGCTCTCGTCCGCGCTCACCTGTCCCGACGGCCGCTTCACCACCGTCCCGCTCGGCACGATCGACGATGCCCGGCCGTGGTAGCCGATCGGCACCCACTTGTAGTTGGGCATGAGGGGCTGATCGGGACGCAACATCGCCCCGACGTTCAGCGCGTGATTGATCGACGCGTAGAAATCGCTGTAATCCCCCACCCGCGCGGGGAGCTGCATCGCCACATCGCCCTGCGGCACCAGCATGGCGGCGACGTCGGGCGCGACAGCGCCGGAGAGCAGTGAGTAGAGCGTGACCCTGAGCCGGCTCCAGGCATCGGGACCGAGACTCATCAGGTCATTCAGCACCGGCGCCCGGCAGGCCGAGACCACTTTCTGTCCCAGGTCGTCGAGGAACCCCGCGCCGGCGAGGGTCTGCAGGTTGAGGATCTCGTCGCCGATCGCCACGCCGATCGCGGGCGCGCCTCCACCCCGGCGGAAGACGCCGTAGGGAAGGTTCTGGATCGGAAACGGATGGTCGGGCGTGCTGGCGCTGACTACCCACGAGTCACGAGTCACGAGTCACGAGTCGCGAGAGGGTTTTGAGCTCATCCACCGGGTCGCGGAACGAACAGCTTCCAAAGCTCTCGAATCCGCTGCTGCGGAGCCGCTCGAGGTCCTTGCCATCAAACGAAATCTTGTGGCACTCGATGGCGCTGTCACCGATATGAAACGCGCCGGGATCTTCTTCCAACAGGACTGACCGCGCTGCTTCGAGTCCCAATCCCTTCTGGAGCGAGGCGGCCGCGAGCATCACGTTCAGGAAGCCGTACATCTTGCCCTGCGCGCTGGAGCGATCGTAGGTGAACCGATACTGGCCCCGCACCGGATGATGCAGCCCGGCAGTACACTTGAAGGGCACTCCGGCTTCGATCACGGCCGCCAGGTGACCGAGAAGCATATTCGCTTCGGGGAATGCGTCCTCGACGATCCCGCCGGTGCGGAACTTGGCATGCACTCCCATTTCCCGGACCGCTGCCACGAACGGACCGGGGTCGGCCGCCAGGGGCCACTCCGCGTAGCGATGGAGCCCGCCGGGCACCTGGCCGATGGCGTCGCGGAGCGCGTCGGGAGTAATGGCCCGGAACTCCACCGTGTCCACGGTGGCTCCGTCCTGGTGCGCGTTGAACTTCCCGATCGACTCGATGTCGCGCCCGAGCTCGTTGCCCGCGATCGCGGCCAGCTTCCACGCCCCACCCTTGAGCTCGCGAAAATCGCCGAGCTTCGCGGCCGGAATCACGAAGCGACCGAGGGCCCAGTGGTCCTCGCTCTCGAGGATCTGGGCGTACTCGCGGATCGCGGCGGACATCGCGTGAGACGCCGGGGGAAAGAGTCCGGCGTAGTCGATCGCCGAGCCGAGCAGGGTGCGGAGAATGGGCACACCTAAATAAAGCCCTAAAGGCCTAAAGGCCTAAAGGCCTGAGCCCTGCTGCGTAGTGGGCCAGGTCGGGTCGTTACATGGCGCCGCGCTGGACGAGATCGGTCACAGTCCCAGGAATGCGCTGTGGAGCCGGGTGCAGTATTCGCTCGGTCACCCTCGGCGTGGTGGGTGAGCAAACGGGCTCGGCGGAACTGTTCCGCGAGGCATCCACCGCGCTGCGGACGTCACTCGAGGGGCGCGACCGGCTCCGGGAGGCTCCCGCCTGGGCGCTTACCCAGCTCAACCTCGGGACCTCGCTCCGGCTATACGCGGAAAAGGCCGGCGACACGAATGCGATGGCCGAAGCCATCGTGGCGTATCGCGCGGCCCTCTCGATTCCGCTCCCGGAAGAGCACGCGGAGATCAGGACCCGGGCACAGGCGCCCCTCGAGGAGGTTACTTCTCCGCGCCCTGCTCCACCGCCCGCATGACGCGAAGCAGGTTCAGGCCGAGGAACTTCTTCACGTCCTCGTCCTTCCATCCCCGCCGGAGCAGTTCCGCGGTCAGATAGGGATAGCGGGAAACATCTTCGAGACCCACAGGATGCGTGGTGAGCGACCCGAAGTCGGCGCCGATCCCGACATGGTCGATCCCCGCGAGCTTCACGATGTGCTCCACGTGGTCGGCGACTTCACTCAGCGTCCCGGGCTCCAGCTTCATGTTGTCGAACCACTGGGTCCACGCCTTGTTGGCCTTGTCGGGGTCGTTGGGATACTGGGCCTGGAACTCCTTCATCTTGTCGAGTACGCCGGCGCTCTGCTTGGCGGCGATCGGGTTGATGAAGCCGGGGAAGATGTTCACCATGACCACGCCGCCATTCTGCTTCATCATCGCGAGGATGCTGTCGGGCACGTTCCGGGCGTGATTGGCGAGCGCGCGCGCGGAGGAATGGCTGAAGATCACCGGCAGTCGACTCACCCGGATGGCGTCGACCATCGTCGCGTCGGACACGTGGGAGATGTCGACCATGATCCCGACCCGGTTCATCTCCCGCACGACGTCCTCGCCGAACGGGGTCAGGCCGTTGTGGGCCGGCGTATCGGTGGCCGCGTCGGCCCAGTCGGTATTGAGGCTGTGGGTCAGCGTCATGTAGCGCACCCCCAGCTCGTGATAGATCCGGAGGAGGGCGAGTGAGTTCTCGATCGCGTACCCACCCTCGATGCCGATCAGCGATGCGATCTTCCCGGCCTTGTGGGCCGCGAGGATCCCGTCCGCCGTCGTGGCCCACTGCAGGGACGGAGAGCGCCTGGTGAAGCGCTTGATGATGTCGATCTCCTCGAGGGCGTATTTTGCGGCGTCCTTGTCCTTGTAGGCCGCGGGTACGTACGCCGCGAAGAACTGCCCGCCCACCAGGCCCGCCTTGAGGCGCGGAATGTCGGTATCGATCTTGAGCCTCGTGTCGGGATCCATCTTGCTCAAGTCACCCTTGGCGTTCTCATGGATCATCTCCGGGAGATCGTTGTGGGTGTCGATCATCGGCACTTCGCGATGGAGCCGCCTGGCGTGCTCGAGATAATCGCTTTGGGCCAACAAGGTCCCTGGAAGGACAAGCATCAAGAACAGAGCGAGCATCGTCACTGGTGTTTCTCCTTGTGGGGCCCTAAAGGCCTAGCGTCCTAAAGGCCTATAGGGCATTAGGGCTTCAGGGCTTTAGGCCTTCGAACGTCTCGAATAGAACATGAATCCCAACACCGCCCAGGCCCCCATCAGCATCCACTCGAGCGGGAGCTTGCCTCCCGAGGACACCCAGGGATCGCGGAGTGCAGCGAGAATGAGCGCAGTGCTTCCCAGGGTCGCGACGACGGCCACGACATTACCCAGCGGCATCTTATAAGGACGGGCGCGATCCGGCTCGGAGCGGCGGAACTTGAGCACGGTGGCGCTCGTCACCAGGTAGCCGAGCGACATGCCGATCGCCCCCACCGCGACGATCGGCGCGATCCCCTGCCGTCCGAGCATCGCGCCCAGTCCCGCGATGACGCCGACGAACCAGGTCGCCCGCGCCGGCGCCCCTGACACCGGATCGGTCTGCGAAAGCCCCGGGCCGATCAGTCCCGCGCGGCTCATCGCGAAGAGCGTGCGGCTTGCCGCCACCACCGATCCGTTGCCGACGGTCGAGACGCCGAAGATGCCGGTGATCAGCACCAGGCGCGCCAGCCACTCGGAATTGAACGACGCCTTGAAGGCGGCGGCGGCAGGCAGCTCCCGGGTCACCAGCTCGGTCCACGGCATCGGCATGGAGCCGGAGAAGATCACCAGACAGTAGAAGAACGCCCCGGCCAGAATTGAGCCGACCGTCACCCGGCCCAGCACCTTGAGGGAAACGCCTTCCGCCCGCTCTTCCATCACCTGCGGCACCGCGTTGAATCCCCCCAAGAACCACGGGACCAGGGCAAGCACGGCAAGGGTGCCTGCGATCGGGGTCCGTCCGCCTTCGGTGCTGAAGAGTGGCTGGAGATTGCTGGTCGAGCCTCCGGCGATGCCGGCAACGATGAAGACCAGCGCGATGAGGATCTTGCTGTAGGTGAACCAGTCCTGGAACTTGCCCGCGGTGTGCACGCCGCGAAGGTTGACCCAGGTGAAGACACCGATCGCGCCGAGCGCCACGGCAAGGCTGCCCGCGTGGATCTCACTTCCCCGGAAGCTGTAGAGCGCGGGCCCGCGAATCCCCGGGATCAGGTAATCCAGAATCCAGGCGAGCGAGGAGCCGCAATACGCCGCGGCCGCGATGAACACGAGAACCAGCGCCCACCCGGTCCCGAACCCGGCGCGCTTGCCGAAGCCCTCGAGCGCAAACGCCATCTCGCCGCCTGACACCGGAAACATGCCCGATGCCTCGGCGTAGCAGAGCCCGATCAGCGCCATCAGGAGACCGCCGACCGCGAAGCCGATGATCGCGCCGGCAGGCCCACCCCGCTGCAGCCAGTCGCCGAGGAGGACGATCCAGCCGACGCCGACGACAGTACCGAACGAGAAGCTGAAGTACTGCCACGGGCCGAGCGTGCGCTTGAGGGCCATAGTGACCTTTGTAGGGGTTACTTGATTACCGGCAAGATGACCTGCGACGCGCGGGCCCGGTCATGGTAGACCGTGTTGCGGGCCACCCGGGAGGTCGTGTCGGTCGCGATCGGCAATCCCGTGTTCGGATTCGGAGCGAACAACGGCGCTGCCGAGCTCGACACCTCGAGCCGGATCCGGTGACCGGACCGGAACGTGTGCGCGACGTCGAACAGCTGGATGGGAATGGTGTCGGCCACGCCCGGCGTGAGGAAGACAACGCGATCGTTCCCCTTCCGGGCCCGCGCGCGCCTGATGCCCGGCAGGAGACCGATCCGGAGGATCATGCCATCGGGAGCGACATCCAGGAGCGTTGCGGTGAAGTCGGTATCCTTGCCGTCGCTCGACGCGATCAGCTTTACCACCACGCTCCCGATGACTTCGACCGGCTCGGTGAGCGCGGCGGTGCTGTACACCAGGACGTCGGGCCGGGAGTCGATCGTCCGGGTTCCCTCCCCTGGACCCGCGAGATCCTCCTCGGACAGCGGCACCGGATTGGCGGGATCATAGTTGTACGCATCCGGCGACTCGTCGTTCGGCGCAGTCCAGCTGAGGGTGCCGTCGCCACCGCGGCTATTCGCGCGACCACCGCTATGGAGGTAGAGACTCCGCTCCTCGGCGCCGGGAACCGGGTAGCTGGGGAATTCCCGCCAGCGATTGCTTCCGGTGACGAAGACTCGGGCGCGCGGCTTGTCATAGCTCGGCCTGGTCCGCTTCAGGAAGACGTCGAAGAACGCGAGGTGCTCCTGGAGATTGTCGATGATGGATTCCTTGCCGAGCTCCATTCCCTGGAGCTTCTCGACACCGCCGGCATAGGTCTGCACGTGATTCCAGGGACCGAGGACAAGCCACTGCCTGTCACGGGCGGGACTGTTCGCCTGCATGCCACGCCAGTAGAAGAGGGCACCGGGCTGGTCGCCGTCGTACAGACCCGTGACCGTCAGGGTCGGGATATCGAGCGACTTGAAGGTCGTCTCGGTGAAGAGAATCCGCTTCCAGTACGCGTCGATGACGGGATGCGAAGCCCATTCGCGATAGAGCCGGATGCGCCGGCCCAGGACCGAGTCCGCGCTGAGCAGCGGACGGTGCGCGATGATGCGGTCCCAGTCGCTTCCCGCCGCGGTCGCGCCCTGGCTGTACCGGCCGGACAGGTCGTTGAGGAAGCGGAGCGAGAAGGTGTGGAGGAACACCCCGCCCATCCAGGGCAGCTCTTCGCCCCAGCGACCGGCGGCGGCCGTCGGAACGGCGCATACCAGGTGGGGCGGCTTTTCGCGCGCGGCGAGCCATTGCACCGTCCCCATATAGGAGACGCCCATGGTGCAGACCCGGCCGTTGGACCACGGCTGTCGCGCGATCCACTCCACCGCGTCGTAGCCGTCCTTCCCTTCCTGGAAGAAGAAGTCGAACTCTCCCTCGGAGTCCCCCCGGCCGCGCACATCCTGGACGACGTAGGCGTACCCCTTCGCGGCAAAGGTCCGTCCGTGCTTCGCGAAGAGGCCGTCATTGAACGTACGCAGGTAAGGTGTTCGTACCAGGATGGCTGGCCAGCGTCCGCTGTCGGCGGGCAGATAGAGGTCACTGACCAGCTTGATGCCATCCCGCGCACGCATCGGGACCCCGAACCGCTCCGCGATCTGGGCGGACAGGGCGGTTGGGACGATTAGGGCGGTTAAGGCGGTTTGGGTGGTCAGGAGGGTTATGAGGCCCCCCGTCGGGGCTAATCGCCTGAACCGCCCCAACCGCCCCAACCGGCTCATCAGT
>DATEOL010000124.1:0-7635 GCA_035274025.1 Gemmatimonadales bacterium
TCCCCCCGATGACGAGGTTGCCGTCCTTGAGAAACGACTGCCACGCGTACGCGCCCGCCAGCCGGGCCGAGCCGAGGCGGCTCGGCGCGAAGTACAAGTCGCCGATCGCGTGTGACGGCTGCATCGATGGGATGATGCCGAGCTTCTTGAAGCGCGGAATGTCGGAGGGATCGACGATCTGGGTGTGCTCGTCGCGCCAACGCGGATCCTTCACCTTGCGCTGCTCGCCCCGAGGAACGTCGTTGAGCGCCGCCTCGAACTCGTTGAGCAGGAGCCGGTTGGCCGAGTCACCAATGGCATGAACCTCGACCTGGATCCCCTTTCTGAGGGCCTCGCGCAGCATGGGCCGGAAGCGCTCGAGGTTGAGCGTGAGCAGGCCCTGGGTCGGTGCATCGCTGTACGGCTTGAGCAGGAGCGCGCCGCGCGAGCCCAGCGCGCCGTCCATCACCGACTTGATGGTGCGGACCGTGTAGCGTCCGTCGAACTCGCCGATGATCGGGCCGCGGGCCAGCAGGCTGTCCGAAGATGGACTCGGACCTCCGATGGCCACGTATATCCGCAGCTTGATTTTCCCTTCCTGGTAGAGCCGCCGGACCCGGGCGACATCGTCCCAGCTCACGCCGGCGTCCTGGACCTGGGTCCAGCCCAGCATCAGCTCGCGCTCCACACCGAGGGTGTACATGGAGTCCTGCTGCCCGGTCGTCGGAGGGGGAATCCTGGCGTAAACCAGGTCCTGTGCGTTGTCGATGAACATCCCGGTGGGCTCACCCGATGCGTCCTTGAGGATGTCGCCACCTGCTGGAGGCTTCGTCGCGCGGGTCACGCCGGCGAGCTTGAGCGCCACACTGTTGGCGACCCCCGCGTGTCCGTCGGCGCGCGAGAGGTACACCGGATTGCTGGGAGAGATCCTGTCGAGGTCCTGCCGGGTCGGGAAGCGACGCGGATTCCACGGCGTTTCGATCCAGTTGAGTCCCACGACCCAGGCGCCCGGGGCGGCGCGGTCGACCTGCGCCTTGACCCGAGCGACCATCTCGTCGAGGCTCCTGGTGCCTTCGAGGTTGAGGATCATCTCACGCTGCCCGACACCGGACAGATGCACGTGCGAGTCGACGAAGCCCGGCGTCAGCGTGTTGCCGCCAAGGTCGATCACCTCGGTATGCGATCCCTCGTACGTCTTCACGTCGGCAGCCGACCCCACGAACACGATCTTTCCAGCCCGAACGGCAACAGCCTCGGCCTTCGGGTTCGCGCTGTCGGCCGTGTAGATCACGGCATTGGTGAAGACGCGATCGGCAGGTGGGGTAGTGGAGCAGCCGGCGATGCCGGCGAGGACAAGAATGGCGGGGCGCATGGGGCTCCGGAAGCCAGATTATGGTGCGACGAGGTCCGATGACCGGGCTGAAATCGGCGCTATAGTATACTGTCTGTTGGACGGTCAGACGGTCAGACGGTCCGAAACTGCCTTAACATCGAGGCCACACATGCTACTTCTGGCGCTCACCCTCGCTGCTCCCCTCGATACCGTTCGCATCACCGAGTTCACCGTTCCCTACGCCGAGTCCCGGCCGCGCGACCCCTACGTCGACGGCAAGGGCCGCATCTGGTTCGTGGGCCAGGCCGGCAACTACATCGCGTATTACGACCAGGCCAAGTCCGAGTTCAAGCGCTACGAGCTCGACCCGGGCGTGAGCCCGCACAACCTCATCGTCGACAAGCAGGGTACCGTGTGGTACGCCGGCAACCAGGCCGCGCACATCGGCAAGCTCGACCCGGTCACGGGAAAGGTCACCAAGTTCCCGATGCCCGATCCGGCGGCGAGGGATCCCCACACCCTGGTGTTCGACACCAAGGGCAACATCTGGTTCACGGTCCAGCAGGGGAACTTTGTCGGCCGGCTCAACATGTCGAGCGGCAAGGTGGATCTGGTGAAGATGACGCGCGACGGCGCGCGACCCTACGGGATCATGATGGACGCGCAGGACCGGCCCTGGTTCTGCGAATTCGGCACCAACCGCATGGCCACGGTGGACCCGAAGACGCTCGAGCTCAAGGAGTTCGACCTGCCCGATGCGCGTACCCGCCCGCGCCGCATGGCGCTCACCTCGGACGGCGGCGTCTGGTACGTGGACTACACCCGCGGATATCTCGGCCGGCTCGACCCGAAGACCGGCAAGGTGAAGGAGTGGCCCAATCCCTCCGGCGCCACCTCACTGCCCTACGCCGCGACGGTGGACGACCAGGACCGGATCTGGTTCGTGGAAACCGGTGTGAAGCCCAACATGCTGGTGGGATTCGATCCGAAGACGGAGAAGTTCTTCAGCAAGACGCCGGTGCTGCCAAGCGGCGGTGGAACCATCCGGCACATGGTATATGATGGAGCGACGAGGACGATCTGGTTCGGGACGGACACCAACATGCTCGGCAAAGCAGTGATTCCGAAGTCTTCTGAGATGGTTCCTTAGTCCGTCTCGTAGGTCTCCAAAGTCTCCAAGGTCTCAGGAACCCCTGCGAGACCTTTGAGACCTTGGAGACCTCACCGCATGCGAGCTCGCCTGTTCGAGAACCATGTGAGCGCGGTCGCCTTCCCATCCCGTCCCATCTCGAACTTCACTTCCTCGCCCAGCTCGCCATCCTTCCGCACCCGGCGGAAGGTGTGCTCGCCGGTCTTCCTGAGCCTGGTGAGCCGGTTGATCGGATCGTCGTTCGGCAGGCTCATTTCGGCGAGGCCGTCCTCCCACGCGATGATCGCGGATTCACCGGTCCAGGGCTGTCCGCTGTAGCTCCCCACGTACGCGCTGAGATCCGGATCGGGCTTCTCGGGCGCCTTCCCGGTGAGCGCGGGGGCGACCAGCGCGTACACGTCCTGGGCGAGGCCGCCCGCATCGATCATCGCGTTGCCCGCGACCGCGACCGCGATTTTCTCGCCGGGACGCAACAGGAGCTGCGTGCGGTAGCCGGGGCACGATCCACCGTGGCCGACGAAGGCCTTTCCACCATTGCGCCAGACCGCGAAGCCGAGTCCCCAGGTGCCTTCCGTGTCGGGATCCACCCAGTGGATCCGCTGCATCTCGCGGAGGGTCGAGAGCTTGAGGATTTCCTGCCAACCGCCCGCGAGCGTCTTGAACTGCCATGACGCGAACTTGCCGAGATCTTCCACCGTCGATGCGTAGCCTGCGGCGGGGGCGATGCCCCTGGCCTGGAAGAACTGCATCTTGTCGCGGGTGCCGGAACGGGTGAGCGAGCCGTAGCCGGTCGCGAGGCGCTTCCCCTGCTCCGCCGCCGGCATTTCCGGGGATGTGCTCGTCATCCCAAGCGGACCGAGAATCTTCGCCTGGACGTAGTCGGCGTAGGACTTTCCGGATGCGGCGCTCACGATCTCGCCCGCGAGGGTGATTCCCAGGTTCGAGTACTGGAAGTAGGTCTCCGCCGGATAGAGCGCCTGTTGCTCGGACAGTCCCGCGACGATCTGGTCATGGGTGGGGAACGGAAAGTCGGGCCCGGTCCAGTAGGGCTGGTTCGATTCGCGCGGGAGACCGGAGGCGTGAGTGAGGAGTCCCTCGATGGTGATGTCCCCGGCTTCAGGCTTGTTCGGCTTGAGGGCGGTGAACCAGGAAAGATGCTTCGCCACCGGGTCATCGAGCCGGAGCTTGCCTTCGTCCCTGAGCTGCATCACCGCGACGCTGGTGAACAGCTTCGAGATCGAGCAGATACTGTAGATGGTCGACGCGGTCGCCGGCGTCTTCTTCTCGAGATCGGAGACGCCGAACCCGCCGCTCCAGATCACCTCCTGGTCCTTCACGATCGCGACTGAAAGGCCGGGGATCTGCTGGTAGGCGCGCGTGGCATCGAGGTAGATCTTCGCGACCTCGAGGGCCTGGGCGACACGCGGATTCTGCTGGGCAGCAGCCAGGTGCCAGGTGCCAGCTGCCAGCGCTACGGCAAGGAGAGTGGTGGTGCGCATGGATAGTCCGAAGCTAGAGAGCACAGAGCACAGAGCACAGAGCTACTTACTACTTACTGCTCACTCCTCACTGCTCACTGCTCACTGCTCACTGCTCTTCCGTATCGCGTAGACTCGCACGTGCTCGACATCGTCGGCGTCCTTCCAGACTCCGGCGACCTTGTCGACGCCGATCGTCCGCGGCTCGAATCGGTCCGGGAACGTCACCCGGCCGAGGAACGCGCCGCTGGAGTCGAACACGGCATAGACCCGCTGTTCCACGCCGGGCCTGGCCTGCTCGAACACCCACGTCGAGCCGTCGGCACTGCCGTCGATCGCGGCGATGAACGGGAAGGTCTTCGGGTAACTGGCCTTCTCGACGCGGTCGAACATCTGCTGCTTGATCTGCGTCGGCATGCCGCGGAGCATCGGCTGATCTTCGATGGCCTGGCGCATCACGTTGCGGTGCGCGGATATATCGTCGGCCCCGATTTCCTTCGGAGCAACGTTCAGCCGGATGAGCCGTTTGAGAGTGCCGTCGCTGCGGTGCTGCTCGATCTCCCACCGGTCGTTCATCGAGATCATGAGATCGTTGCCGACAATGGCCGTCGGGGTCGTCTTGCCCAGGGGGACCGGAGTCGGCGCGCTGAAGGACTGAGCCCCCATGGTCATGGTCACCTGCTCCATCTCGATCGCCGGGAAGCGACCGAGGGTGTCAGGCGCACTGCCGCTATTCGAATACAGGATGTAGTCGGCCGAGTCGCGATAGGCGCCGGGCCTCGCGTCGTTGACCCGGAAGGCCTGCGCGACGGCCAATACGCGCCCGTCGGGAAGGATTCCGCCGGGCATCGCGAAACTGAAGCGTCCCCCCTGCGGCATCTGGAACCCCGCTTCGCCGCCCAGCGAGAACGAGCGCCCCAGCTGGCCGGAATCGGAGACCACCGTGAGACGCCGGAGCATGAAGTCGGTAACCATCACCGAGTCCCCGGGAAAGCGCCACATCGCGCCCAAGGCCTGGAACTCGCCGGGCCCGCTGCCTTTCCGGCCCAAAGTCGCGAGATGGGTCCCGTCCGGCGCGAAGAATCGCACCTGGTATGCTCCGCCCACCCCGACCGCGAGTCGCCCGTCCGCAAGCATGATCACGCCGGTGACCTGGGGGAGGTCGTAGGCCGGGTCACCGGCCTTGCCGCCGATATCCACCAGCGGTGAGTCGACCACCACCCATCCCTTCCCCGCGGCCCAAAGTGGAGCGGTGTTCTCGACAATCTGTACTCCGGCACTATCCCTCCTGACGGGTCCCGATGCCGTCGTAGCTCCGCCCCCCTTGGAACAGGCGGTTAGGGCGGTTGAGACGGCCAGGGCGGTTAATAGCTGTCTATGCCAATACTGCACGGAAGACCTCCGAGGCTCGCTGCATTTCTTCCATGGTACCGATCGAGATTCGCGAGTGAGTTTGTAGCGGCGGGAAGGGTCGGCCGACTTCGACGCCGCGCTCGCGACATTGCTCGCGGAACTCCTTCGCATCGCGGCGAATGTCGACCATGACAAAGTTGGCCGCCGACGGCACCACCGAATAGCCCGCCTTGGAGAACCACGCCATCGTCCAGCGACGCGCGTCGGCGTTCCGCTTCCGCTCCTGCTCGATGTGCGCGGTGAGCCCAAGCGCAACCGTCGCCGCCTTGCCGACGAGCTGGTTCACGTTGTTGCCGACCATGTGGGGCTTCATCCGCTCGAGCGTCTTCGGATTGCCGATGGCGTATCCCATGCGAAGGCCAGCCATCCCGAACGCCTTGGACATGGTGCGTGAAACGATGACACGAGGCTCTTCGAGGCCGAGCGGGACCAGCGAGGCGTAGGCCGGATCGTCGACGTATTCGTGATACGCCTCGTCGACCAGGATGGTGACCTGGGGCGCGGCGCGGAGCATCGCTTCGATCGCCGTCTTCAGGTCCGCGGCGCCCAGCACGGTGCCGGTCGGATTGTTCGGATTGCAGAGGAACACCAGGCCGGCTCCGGTACATGCGGCGGCCATCGCGTCCAGATCGAGCCTGAGCTTTGCGTCGACCGGAACAGCCGTGAGCTTGTACTCGAGGCTCTTGGCCCGGCGTTCCGGGGTTTCGAAGGTGGGTCCGCCAACCACGACCGCGTTGGCGCGGCTCGCGAAGGTTTCGGTCGCGACCTTGAGGATCTCTCCCGATCCCGAACCCAGCAGGATCGACTCCCTCGGCGCGCCCACATAGCGACCGATCGCCTCGTACAACGGATCGTACATCAGGTCGGGATAGCGATTCGCCTCGCCATACCAGTCGGTCATCGCCTTCAGCGCTTCGGCGGGCGGGCCGAGGGGATTCTCGTTGCTGTCCAGTCTGACCATCGGACTGCCTGACCGCCGGACTGCCTGACCGTCTGACCATCCTTCTGCCCAAGCTTCCCTGCCTCGGGCCTGCACCAACAGCGCAGCGGAGCTCAACGCGCCCGCGCGCAGGAAAGCACGACGATCAAGACTCATGGCATAGCTCCGTTCCGGCTCACGGCTTACGGCTCACGGCTCACGGCTTACGGCTCACGGCTCACGGCTTGCGGCTTACGTCTCACGGTCAGCCAATGCGTGGTCGCGACCACGATCACGATCGCGAGGGTCATGGCCTCGCGTGTCGTCATGCGGGAGATCAGGACCAGGGAAATCAGGACGCCGATGGTCGCGACCAGGTTGCCTGCCGGGGCTCGGTACCCCGGCAGCTCCACCGCGCCGGGCCGCTCGCGGTCCCAGCGCCGGAAGACAGGAAGGGCGGCGCAGACTGCCCCATAGGTAAAGAGGCGCGAAACCGCCGACAGGCTCAGGTTCGAGACCAGTCCCGCCTGGAGGGCCAGCAGCGCCGACAGGACCGCGAAAAAGATGATGGAGATATAAGGTGTACGGAATACCGGATGGATCCGGTTGAAGAATGACGGCAGGTCCCCCTGGTCGGCCATCGACATCGTCAGGCGGGGCACGTTGAGCATGTTGCTCGCGAGCCAGCCGTAGGTGGAGAGGAGCGCGGCGAGGGTCATGAACGCCGCGCCCTTCCCTCCCACCAGCACGCGAGCGGCCGCGGCGAGAGGCCGGTTGTTGGCGTCGGGATCGGTCAGAGTGGCGAGGACGGTCACCTGCGCCGCGAGGTAGACCAGCGTCACCAGGCTCAGGCCCGCCATCAGCGCGAATGGCGCATCCTTCTTCGGGTTCTTCGCCTCGCCCAGGGGGATCAGCGCCGACTCGAATCCGCCGTACGCGAACATGAGCAGCAGCAGGACCCGGAGCCATCCCGCGAGCGAGGTATCGCTCGGGACCGGCGGAGGCACCATGTGGCCGCTCGCGATCCATCCGATGCCGACGACGCCGAAGAGGAGCAGGGGAACCGTCTTCACCACGGCGGTGAGGTTGCTGAGCCCGGCGCCCGAGGAGACGCTCCGGATGTTCACCGCCGCGAGGATGCCAAGGAGCAGCACCGTGATCGCGCCGGCCAGGACGCCCTGGTCGGCGCCGGGAATGAATTCGGCGAGATAGGTGGTGAAGAGATTGACCTGCACCGCCGCGGAAATGGCCCGGACGAAGTAGGTCATCCACCCCATCTGCAGTCCGGCAAACCGGCCGAACGCGAGCTGGGTATAGAGGTAGGCGCCGCCGGCGGAGGTGAAGCGCGATGCGACTTCGGAGA
>DATEOL010000125.1:0-14940 GCA_035274025.1 Gemmatimonadales bacterium
CCATTCCTCCCTTCACGCCCTGGGCGCGAAGAGCGCGTCCCCGGGCCATGAAGGGCTCGAGCGATTCGTGGTAACAGGCAACGTGGAAGGCGGGAGACTCGGGGTCATCCGCCAGGCAGGTCATTCCGTTGCTTCCCTTCCGAAGCTCCGTCAGGGCGCCCGCGGTGCGATAGCCCAGCACGGCGGCGCTGGTGCGCATCGACTCGGGCAACGCCAGGACGGCGGCCGCGATCTGCTGGTCGGACGTGGGAAGCTGGGCGAAAAGCCGGACTGGAGACAGAAGCAGCAATGCGGAAAGCGAAGTACACAGCCGCATGGAATCATCCCGGAAGGGGGAAGAACAAAGATACGACGGTCAGGGCGGTTACGACGGTTGAGGCAATCAACGGGACCACTGCGAATCACGAACCGCCTCAACCGCCTCAACCGCCTCACCGCCATGCCCGCTAGTTCCCCGTCGCCAAACGCACCGGCGCGTAGCGCGTGTTGCCGACTACGGCTACTTCCGCGTCCACGACGGGAGTCCCGCCGCTTGCGCGGGTGACGCGAACGGTGATCTGCCGGTCCTGCGCGAACAGGGTCGCGGGCAACAGCAACAGCCCGAACGACCATGCGCGCCACCGGCGCGAGTGCGTGCAGGGACGCCGGCGAACCGCCTGAAGGGCAACGCGTATGCCCGGGCGGACCGCAATTCGAGTCCGCAAATGTTCCGAAAATGAAACGAGAGCGGTACACGGTGATGCGGGTCTTCGTGTGGCCCCGACACGCGTGTTAAGAGACGCAGTGTCGGAGAAACACGGTGAAACTGAAAGAGGAGTTCGTTGCGTCGGAATGAGTAGCTGCAAGCTGCTAGCTGTTAGCTGCTGGCTGCTGGCTGCTGGCTGCTTCGATGCTAAGGGAGATCCCTGATCCTGGTGAAGGTCTTGCATCGCTGCGATCGCTACGTCCTTACGTCGTCACGTCTCTACGTCGTGTGTTGAACAATGATTGCTCCGGTCTCCACATCGAACGAACACATTCCGCTCTGGCTTGCGCGGGTGCACGCGCGCATCGCGGACTCCTGCCGCCGTCCACCGAGCCGCGCCGAGCTCGCCTCGTTGGCGGGTGTGGACGTCGCGCACCTGAGCCGCGCGTTTCGCGCGCACTTCGGCATCACCATCATGGGGTTCGCGCGCGAGCGCCGACTGGCCGATGCGCTGCGCTGGCTCGCCTGGACCGATGAGCCGGTCTCCGCGGTGGCCAAACGGTGCGGCTACAGCGACCAGGGGCACCTGTCCCGGGAATGTCGGCGGCAGACCGGGATGACGCCGGCGGCCTTCCGTCGTGCGGCACAGGTTCGGGGGGTCGCCCACGCCTGAACAGCCAAGGCAGATTGCGGATTGCAGATCTCAGAAGTAGAAGTGGGATCAGGGGGCCACCGGATCTCTCCGGAAGGCCCCCTCTACTTCTGAGATTTGCAATCTGCGATCTGCCTTGGCTGTTAAGGCCGCCCCCTTATATTTGTGGCCCCGACGGCCAGGTAGCTCAGTTGGTAGAGCACGTGACTGAAAATCACGGTGTCGGCGGTTCGATCCCGTCCCTGGCCACTTGCAAAGACCTAAGGACCTAAAGACCGAAGGACCTAAGGTCTTTGTCTCTTAGGTCTTTTGGTCTTCCGGTCTTCCGGTCTTTTCCCCGGCCTCAGGACTTCATTCATGCTCGACTATTCCATCCCATTCTCCGACGCCGTGTTCAAGCAGGCCCGCCAGCGGGTCTCGGCTCACGCGTACCACACTCCGCTCCTTACGTCCCGACTGCTGTCCGAGCGTACCGGTTTCGAGGTCCGGCTCAAGGCCGAGATGTTCCAGCGGACCGGGTCGTACAAGCTCCGCGGTCCCCTCAACAAGCTGCTGGACCTGACGGACGAAGAGCGGTCGCGCGGGGTCATCGGGACCTCGGCGGGCAACCATGCCCAGGGATTGGCGCTCGCCGCCGCGATCTATGGCATCCGTGCCATCGTCGTGATGGCCAAGAACGCCACGCCCTCCAAGGTCGAGGCGACGAAGGCCTACGGCGCCGAGGTGATCCTCCACGGCAGTATCTGGGACGAAGCCAACGACCACGCTCTCGAGCTCATCCGGAAGCACGGCTACACCTACGTGCATCCATTCGACGATCCCGCGCTGATCGCGGGACAATCCACGCTGGGCCAGGAGCTCATGGAGGACTGGCCCGATGTGGACGTGATCGTCGCCCCGATCGGCGGCGGAGGGCTGATCTCGGGCACCGCGCTCGCCGCGAAGCATGCCAAGCCCTCGGTCAGGATCATCGGCGTGGAGTCATCGGGCGCCCCCGGGATGCGGGACAGCGTTCGCGCCGGCCATGTCGTCACGCTGCCCACGGTGGACTGCATCATCGACGGACTCGTGGTGAAGACGGTCGGCACCAATACGCACCGGATCATCAGCCGCTATGTGGACGACATCGTGACGCTGCCGGACAGCGACATCTTCGACGCGGTGCGCTGGACGATGTCACACACCAAGCTGGTGGTGGAGGGGGCCGCTGCCGCGCCAGTCGCGGCGCTGCTGCACGGGCTGGTGCAGGCGCCGAAGGGCTCGAAGGTGGCCTGCGTGCTGACCGGCGGGAACATCAATCTCGACCAGCTGAAGGGCCTGCGCTGGAACTAGAGTAAGCAGTGAGCAGTGAGCAGTAAGCAGTAAGCAGTGAGCAGTAAGCAGTAAGCAGTGAGCAGTAAGCAGTGAGCAGTAACTACTGCTCACAGCTCACTCCTCACTCCTCACTCCTCACTCCTGACTCCTCACTCCTGACTCCTCACTCCTCACTCCTGACTCCTCACTGCAACCATCGGGATGTCGAGCTCGACGCCACGCTTTTCCCAATGACTCGCAGGGTGCTTCGCGAATGTGGCCGCCATCTCTTCGGCCGTCACCCCCGCCTCCTGTTCCAGCGCGCGCAGAAAGTGCGGCTCGAGGGCCGCGACGGCGATCCATCCGTCCGAGACACGGTAGAGCGCGTAGCCCGGAAAGCCGCCGCCGAGCAGGGCTCCCGGCGCCGTCACTCCCACGCGGAGTGGCTCCGCGAGGTCGTGTGCCACCTCGGCGAGCGACACCTCCATGTAGCCCGGTCCACCGCCACGCTCCCGTGACAGCAGCAGCGCGAGCACCGCGGACACCGCGCGCTCCGCACCGGCGAGATCGGCGATGAGCGTGCGCGGCATCGCCGGCGGTACGACGAGTCCTTCAGCGGCGATGTAGGTAAGGTCGTGCCCTGTGCGATCGGAGCGTGGATATCCGGTGATGGCGACCTGGGATAGACGCGGATGTCGCGAGCGCACCGAATCCCAATCAAGGCCGAGACGCTGAAGAGCCGAGATCCGGGAGGACGTGAGGAGCACCTCAGCGCCGGCGAGGAGCGGATCCAGCGCCTCGCGCCCCGCGCCGGTCTTGAGGTCGATACGGCATACCTCCTGTCCCATCGACATCGTCGCGTACCATGCCGGGTGATACGCTGCCATGGGATCGCCCGATGGCGGCTCGACCTTGATGACCGAGGCGCCGAGCCCCAGGAGACGACGCGCGGCGGCCGGACCGGGAAGGTTGAGCGCGATGGTGACGACACGAACGCCGTCGAGGGGCCGTGTTGTCATGCCCGAAGGGCTTCTCCCAGGCGCCGCACGATCTCCGCCGCCGGCAGGATCTCCGCGATCCGGTCGACCGATTCACCCGCATAGAGTGAGAGCGCCTCCACGTCTCCGGTCGTGCCCTCGATCGGCGGAGCATCCTCATAGCGGAGGATCGGCTTTCCGTTGGCGAAATGGGCAACCACCTCACCTTCCCCCGGCCGGCAGCCGTTGGCCGGACTGCCCGCGGTTTCCCAGGCACGGACGGTTGAATTCCTGAGCACTCGATGGGGCGCATCGGGCCAGCCGATGTCGAAGAGCTGGCACAGCACAGTCTCGGCAGCAGACGCCTCGACCAGGCGTTGCTTGTAGCCGGCGTGCGCACGTGACTCGCTGCTCGCCACGAAACGCGTTCCCGGCCAGACACCATCCGCCCCAGCGCGCATCGCCTCACGCACGTCGCCAGTGTCTGCGATACCCCCTGCCGCCAGGACTGGAACGCCCCCGGCGTCCGCCTTCACCTCCGCTACCAGCCGGTCGCGTCTTCGAGTGCCCCGCACGTGGCCTCCCGCTTCGATGCCCTGGGCGACGAGAACGTCCACACCGCCCTTCACGGCGAGGGCGGCCTCTTCGACTGATCCGATGGAGTGCAGGACTACACTCCCGGCGGCGTGGACGCGCGGAATCCACGGAGTGGGATCGCCCCAGGAGAAGGAGATGATCCGCACTCCCTCCTCGAGCGCGACATCGAGCTGCTGGCGAATATCGAAGGCGAGGACAAGGTTGACGCCGATCGGTCGCGAGGTGAGTGCGGCAGTCTTCCGGAGCACCCGGCGAAGCTCTTCGGGCGTGCGCCAGGTGCCCGCGAGTGTCCCCAGTCCGCCGGCCTCGGAGACCGCCGCGGCCAGCGCCGGCGTGGTGGCACTTCCCACCGGCGCCTGCACCAGGGGAAGGGCAATGCCGAGCCGCCGCGCGGCATCGTTCATTGGCGGGCGAGGAGTCCCGCGAGCTCGCGGAGCAGCTTCACCGCCACGACGGCGGTCACGCCGCCGATGTCCGTGTCGGGATTGAGCTCGACGAGATCCGCGGCCACCACGCGCCCCTGCAGTCGCTGCATCGTCGCAAGGATGTCGCGTACCGAGAGGCCGCCGGGCTCACGGTGCGACACCCCGGGCGCGAATGCCGGATCGAGCGCGTCGATGTCGAGCGAGATGTAAACGGGCCGGTCGAAGGTCACCGTGGGCGGGCCGTTCCACGCCGCCATCGTCACCACTTCCACGCCGAAGCGTTCGACCTGGCGGCGGAGCGTCTCGGGCAGCGTGCGGATTCCCACCTGCACCAGGCGCCCGATGAGGCCATCCTCCAATGAACGCGCGAAGGGGCAGGCATGGCTGAAACGGCTGCCTTCGAACTCGTCATAGAGGTCGGGGTGGGCATCGAAGTGAAGCACGTCCACTTTTCCCACATTCGCGTAGACCGCGCAGAGGATGGGCCAGGTGACCGAATGATCGCCGCCGAGGGAGAGCACCGGGTGGCCCTCGCGCATGAGCTGGCCGACCTTCGCGGTGATCGCCTTGCGGGTGTCCTCGCCCTGACCGACGACGACGTCACCGGCATCGGACCAGACCCCCGGCTGCTCCAGGTCGATCCCGAGCTCGGTGGTCATGTTGGAGTAGATCCGGACCCGCTCCAGCTCAGCGCGGATCGCCGCGGGTCCCTGGGCCGGGCCACGGAGATATGATGAATCGGCGTCCCACGGGATGCCGAGCAACTTGATTTCCTTCATGCGACCTCGGGAGTAGATCCTGGACCGTCCCTTCGATTGCTACGCGATCGTGCCCCCCGGCCTCGAGCAGCTCGCGGCAGGAGAGCTCGACGCGCTCGGACTCGGCACCGAACTCGACACCGGTGGTGTCACCTTCCGCGCGAGCGCCCGGGAATTGTATCAGGCCAACCTCCATTCGCGCGTCGCCTCGCGGATCCTGGTCCGCGTCGCGGGGTTTCGCGCGACGGCGTTCTGGGAGCTCGAGAAACGCGCCGGCGTGATCCCGTGGGGAGACCTGGTCACACCGGGACGGGCGGTCACCTTCCGGGTGACCTCGAAGAAATCGAAGCTCTATCACCAGGAGGGCATCGCCGAGCGGCTGGGGAGCGCGCTCGTCGGTGCGATGGCGGGCGTGACCGTGGACGACGCGGATGGTGCGCAGGAGTTCGTGGTGCGGGTCTTCCGCGACCGCGTGACCGTGAGCATCGACAGCTCCGGTGCCTTGCTCCACCAGCGGGGCTATCGTCTCGCCGCCGCAAAGGCGCCGCTGCGCGAGAACCTGGGGGCCGCGCTCATCATGGCGGCGGGCTGGGACACGACGAGACCGTTGCTCGATCCGTTCGCCGGGTCGGGCACGATGCCGATCGAAGCCGCGTTGATCGCGCGAAGGATTCCACCTGGCTGGCAGCGCCGTTTCGGATTCGAGGAGTGGCCCGCCTTCGATGAACCGGCGTGGCGGGCCGTGCGCGCGGAGGCGGAGTCACGGATGCTGCCGCGCGCGCCCGCGCCGATTCACGGCTCCGATCGAGACGCGGGCGCCATCGAGTCGGCAACCGCCAACGCGCTCCGCGCCGGCGTGGCTGGTGACATCGAGTGGCGCCGTGCCGCCGTGTCGGAGGCCGCGACGCCCGAGCCGGCCGGATGGATCGTGAGCAATCCACCGTACGGCATTCGAGTGAGCGAGGGAAAACAGCTGGGGGACCTCTTTGCGAGGCTTGGACAACTCGCTCGCGAACGATATCGTCACTGGACCATCGCGTTGCTCGCGGCCGATCCCAGGTTGACGGCCGCGACCGGGCTCGTGCTGGAGGAGGCGCTCCGATTCAGGAATGGCGGAATTCCGGTCCGTTTGATGGTTCGGCGGTCGGGGGTTTCGTCCTGAAACCTTGGAAGGTTAACGTTCGTATCTCGCTCAGCCGGCCAATCGGCACATACCCCTGGAGGAACCTTGTCACTCATTTCACTGCGTCGCGCCGCCACCATGTTCGCGGCTGTAGCGACGATCGTTGCCGTCAACACGACCAGTACCTCGGCTCAGGCCGCCGACCCGAAGTGGGAGGGCACCTTCAAGGGCGCCTGGACCTCGGACGGTCCGTCGGGCACTGGGACCCTGACGATCGCCAAGGACGGCGCCAACCTGAAGGTCAGCCACCTGCTCGAGGGCGATCAGGTTCCGCCCCCGTCCGGTGACCCCCGCGACTGGAAGGCCGAGGGGAACGGGTTCTCCTTCGCCCAGACCTACGGCGAGTTCGAAGTGATGTTCAAGGGCACCGTGGAGGGAGACGTCGTCAAGGGGACCATCGAAGCGTATCAGGGCGGTTCGATGGTGGGCTCCGGTAGCTTCGAGTACAAGCGACAGTAGCGTGCTGGTGGCACGCGCCCCCGGGCGCGTCAACCTCATCGGAGAGCACACGGATTACAACGGTCTCCCGGTCCTGCCCATGGCGCTGGACCGGGAGATTGTGCTTCGGTGCGTGCCACGTGCCGACCGGCGCGTGCTCCTGCGCAATGCCGACGCCCGATTCCCCGCCCTCGAGTTCGAGCTGAGTGAAGACATCCCCGCGGAAAGCGGCGGGGCGTGGGGGAACTACGCGCGCGCGGCGGGGCAGGCCCTCTGGCGTGAACTGGGGGAGCTTCGCGGGATCGAGGGTGAGGTTTCCTCGACGCTCCCCGTCGCCTCGGGACTCTCCTCATCCTCGGCGATGGTGGTCGCGACGGCGATCGCACTGCTCGATGCCAATGCGCGGAGCGTCCCTCGCGAACGGCTGATGGACCTGCTGGCGCGCGGGGAACGCTACGTGGGCCTGCAGGGCGGAGGCATGGACCAGGCAATCAGCCTGGGCGGTGTCGCCGGATGCGCGCTCAGGATCGACTTTCGGCCCGAGCTTCGCCTGACTCCGATTCCCATTCCCGATGCCTGGCGAATCATCGTTGCGCCCAGTCTTGTGGAGGCAAGGAAGTCGGCCGGCGCGAAAGAGGCTTATAACGCGCGAGTTCGCGAATGTCGCGACGGGTTGGAACGGGGAACGGCGCACCGGGCGCGGGACTACTACGATCTTCTCTCTCGCGTCTCGGTTGCCGAGGCTCTTGCGGAGGTCCGCCCTCAGCTCGACGACGTCCTCTTTCGACGTTTCCGTCACGTGGTGACCGAGGGCGCGCGGGTCGACGCCGCGGTCGATGCCTTGCGGGGGGCGGATTTGCCTGCATTCGGCGCGCTCCTCAGCGCGTCGCACGCGAGTCTCCGGGATAATTACGAGGTGAGCTCGAAGGAGCTGGACGAGCTGGTGGCGATCTCCGAGGAGGCGGGCGCCGCGGGGGCGCGACTGACGGGCGCGGGGTTTGGCGGGTCGATCGTCGCGGTGGCTTCTTCGGATTCCGCCGCTCCGGTACTGCGTGCCTTGGAGCGCGAGTACTACTCGCGACGGGGGGTAGCTTCCGCGGCTTTTGTTGGGGTTCCTTCCGCTGGAGCCAGCGTCTCGTAGGGGCCGGGCCATGCCCGGCCTGCTTTGGCGTCCCTTCTCAGCATTACAACACATCACACCAAGGTCCCGTCGTGCTGCGCACTCCTCGGGATGACCGCTCCGGTGCTTACGCTACTCCGATCTTAAAGCCTCCACCGGATCCAATCCTGCGGCACGACGCGCGGGGATCCAGGTTGCCGCGAATCCCACTGCAAGCAGGAGCAAGGCGCCGCCAACGAACGTGATGGGATCGAGGGCGCGAACTCCATAGAGCATTCCGGTGAGAATGCGGGACGTGAGCAACGCGCCCAGCAGTCCCGCCACGATCCCCGCGCCCGCAATGCGCGTCCCGTCGCCCAGTACCATGCCAAGCACGCGTGCGCGGTCGGCGCCGAAGGCCATGCGGACACCGATCTCGCGGGTCCGCTCGCCGGTGATGTAGCTCATCACGCCGAAGATCCCCGTCGCGGCGAGGCAGATCCCCGCGAGCGCGAAGCCGGCGAGCAGGGTGAGCAGGAACCGGCGCTCGCGCAGCGATTCCCCCACCAGCCGGTCCATCGTCGTGACCTTGCTCACCGGCATCGAGGCACTCAAGCCGGCGAAGACGCCCTTCACCGCTTCCGTCATGCGATCAGGGTCGGCCTGGGTCCGAATGACGAATCCGGCGGCACCGGTCGGCGCCTGCGCGTGGGGTACGTACACCGCCGGCCGCGCCTCCTGGTGCAGCGCATGGCGACGCACGTCGGCGACGACACCGATGATCTCGCGCTCGGTCTTCGGTGTGCGGGCGATGCCAAGCGTGATGCGGCGGCCGATAGGACTCTCTCCCGGGAAGAAGCGGCGCACGAACGCGTCGTTCACGACCGCGACCGCGGTCGTGGTCGCGCGGTCATTGTCGCTGAAGACGCGCCCGCCCCGGAGCGGGATCCGGAGCGCATCGAAGTAGCCGCCGGTGGCAATGACCGCGTGCACTTCGGGCAGGTCCGCTGCGCCGGTCGCCTGGCCCGCGATCGCCACCAGGCCTGTCTCGGCACCGATAAACTCGTTGAGGGGAATCGACGATGTCATTCCGACCGCCACGACGCCGGGAACCTGTCGCAACCGCTCCGAGGCCTGCCGCACGTACTCCGCCCGCGCCTCCGGCGTCGGGAAATAGCCCCATGCCTGCGTCACCGTGACGAGCACGTGATCGCTCTGGAAGCCGCGGTCCTGCGTCAGGATCGCGACAAAGCTCCGGAAGAGGAGGCCGGCGCCGACGAGCAGCATCAGGGCAAAAGCGAACTGTCCTCCGACCAGCGTCGCGCGGACGCGGCGCGCGAGCGGGCCCGCCGTGAATGCCCGGCCACCCATGGTGAGCCCGAGGGCAGCATTGCTCCGGGACGCCGAGAGTGCGGGCGCGAGGCCGGAAACGAGCGCGGTGATCAGTCCCACGGCAATCGCGACGAGCAGGACGGGAAGGTCGGCCTGAAGCTGGTCGGGACGCGGAACCGCCGGTGGCGCCAGGCGACGGATCACGCCCAGGCCTCCGAAGGCCAGGGCGAAGCCGAGCAGACTGCCAAGTCCCGCGAGCACGAAGCTTTCGGTGACGAGCTGTCTCACCATGCGATGGCTCGTCGCGCCGAGGGCCGCCCGCACCGCGAATTCGCGGCCGCGATCGAGGGCACGGGCAAGCTGGAGACCGGTCACGTTCGCCCCCGCGACCATGAGCAGCACGCCGACCGCGCCGAGCAGGAGCCAGAGTGCGCGGCGCGCGCTGCCGACCACCTGCTCGGTGATCGGCACCAGGACCGCGTCGATCGACGCATTGGTCCGGGGATACTCGGCACCGAGCTGCGCGGCGACGCGACGCAGGTCGGCACCGCCCTGCTCGATGGTGACTCCCGGCTTGATCCGCCCGACGACGGTCCAGAAGGGTGACGTGCGAGCAGTCGGCTCCCATCCGGTGAGCACTTTCGGTGCCCAGAGAAGGTCGTTCCCGTCCATGGCGTCGAAG
This sequence comes from Gemmatimonadales bacterium, assembly GCA_035274025.1. Lineage (GTDB taxonomy): Bacteria > Gemmatimonadota > Gemmatimonadetes > Gemmatimonadales > GWC2-71-9 > SZUA-320. The sequence goes on from DATEOL010000125.1 coordinate 10,122, forward strand.
GCGCGGGGCATCACGCCGATGATTTCCCACGGCGAGCCGTCGAGTGTGATGATGCGGCCGATCACGTTCGGGTCGCCGCCGAATTGGCGCTGCCATTTGGACCAGCCCAGCACGACCACCCGGCCTCGGCCCTGCTGGTGCTCATCGCGGCGAAATGTCCTGCCCAGCATCGGCTTCACGCCGAAGGCTTCGAAAAAATTCTCGGTGACCAGCCAGGTAGACAGGTAGACCGGACCGTCGGGTGACTGCCAGTCGAGTCCGTACGGCTCCGCCGCGACGAGATACTCGAAGGCAGTCGCGCGCTCCCGCCAGTCCAGGAAGTTCCCCGGCGAGGCCTCCTGCTGCCGCGAATGCGAGTTGTTCCACTCCCAGACGACGACCATCCGGTCGGGCTCGGGGTAGGGGAGGGGACGGAGCAGGATGCCGTTGATGGCGCCAAAGACCGCGGCGACCCCGCCGGCGCCGAGCGCGAACGTGGCGAGGCTCGCGAGGGTGAACGTCGGGCGACGGATGAGGCCTCGCACGGCGAGCCGCACATCGGCGAGGAAGTCCTCCACCGGACGGACCCCACGGACGTCGCGGACCTCGTCCTTCACCAGCGGCACGTTGCCCAGGCTCGCGCGGCCCGGCGCCTCCTGGCCATGACGGCGTGCGGCGTCGGCGTCCATCTCGAGGTGGAAGTGGATCTCGTCGTCGAGCTCACGGTCGAGCTGCTCGCGGGAAAGCAGCGCGCGCAGGCGGCGAAGGATGCGCCGGGGCGAGAGCATGATGACGTCCCTAGGCGTCGGAGAGGACGCGGGTGACCGCGGCGACGAACGCGTTCCATTCCTCGCGCTCCCGGGTAAGCTGCCGGCGCCCCGCGGTCGTGATCCGATAGTAGCGCGCCTTCCGGTTGTTCTCCGACGTACCCCACTCGGCGGCGATCCAGCCCCGGTCCTCGAGGCGATGCAACGCGGGGTAGAGCGAACCCTGATTGACCTGGAAGAGTTCTTCGGAGAGGAGCAGGAGGCGCTGCGCGATTCCCCAGCCGTGCATCGGCTCGGATTGGAGAGTCCTGAGAATGAGCAGGTCGAGGGTGCCCTGGAGGCGATCGGTCGGCGCGGGTGCCACGGGCTCTCCTGTTGTCAGACGACAGGAACGATGGGACCGTTCCTGTCGTCTGTCAACAGGGCCGGTTCGGCCTAGCCCGCGAGGTTCCTCCAGAGCTGGGCGAAGAATTGCACGACTTCCGTGATTCCCAGCATCAGCCACTGACCCACCTGCTCGAGGAACGACCCGGCGGCCGACTCGTCGAGCCAGCCGGCCAGCAGGGCCACGGCGACCCCGAGGCCGATGACCAGGAGAACCCGGATGAGTATCCGGGCGGCCTCGCGAACGAGCGCCCACACGACGAGGGCGAAGATGCCGAAAACGACTGCTTCGCCGACGAGCGCGCTCGGAAGGTGGATGCCCATGTCCTCTCACGAATGCCGCTATTTGAGTCAGACGCAAGGGGTGCAACCCTGTCACGGGGACTCCGTATTGACCCCACACCTTCGGAGAGAAGCGTCATGGCTTTGTCACGAGTCCCGGCCAGTGTGACCATCCTGTCAACGATCTGTTTCCTCCCGTCACCACTGCCGGCGCAGGGTGATCCCTCTCCGATGTTCCGCATCAACCCGGCGCACACCGGCGTCTCGAGCGCGCGGCTCTTCCCCGGCCAGGGCGGCATCAAGTGGCGGGTGAAGACCGGTGACGCGGTGCGATCGACGCCCGCCGTCACGGTCACCCGGCTCTATGTCGGCAGCGGGGACGGCTACCTCTACGCGCTCGAGCGGTCCACCGGAAAGACCGTCTGGCGATTCCACGCCGGAAGTGGCGTCCATTCCTCGCCGGCAGTCGCGGGTGGACTGGTCATCGCGGCAACACTCGGTGGACGGATCTTCGCGGTAGACCAGGCGGCAGGACACCTGCGGTGGTCGATGCAAACCGGCGATACCTTGCCGCGGAACATCGCGCCCGCGGGTGGCTGGGATCTCCTGGTGTCGTCACCGGTCGTCACCGGAAGCACTATCGTGATCGGTGGCCAGGATGGCTTCGTGTATGCGCTCGACCTGCCCACCGGCCGGGTCAAGTGGCGCGGCAAGACCAATGGCAAGGTGCGTGGCACGCCGGCGGTCTCGGAAGGCGTCGTCGTCGCCGGATCGTGGGACGGCCGTGTCTACGCATACGACCTGGCCACCGGCCGTGAGAAGTGGGTAAACCGCACCGCCGGAGACACGATGAATCTCAAGGCGTTCGGCTTCGACCGCCGCGCCATCCAGGGGTCACCCGCGGTGTTGGGAGGGCAGGTCTTCATCGGAAGTCGCGACGGGGGGCTGTACGGCATCGACTTCCGGACCGGTGAGCGGCAGTGGCGCGCCACCCATCGCGGCTCCTGGGTCGTGGGATCGGCGACCGCGGAGCCGGGGCGCGTGACGGTGGGAAGCTCGGATGGGCACTTCGTGCACGCCGTGGACCCCGCGACCGGAAAGGACATCTGGCGGGCCGAGACTGGAATGAACGTGCTCGCCTCGCCCCTCCGGGTAGCCGACCTCACCATCATCGGGCTCTATCACACCGATGGACCCGGCGGTGGCGTGTGGGCACTCGACGCCGCGACCGGAGCGGTCCGATGGAAGCTCGACCTCGACGCGGCAGTGATGTCCTCACCGGTCGCGGCGGATGGAGAGTTGTACCTGGGCACCGAGGACGGCAGTATCGTCGCGATCGAGGAGGCGAGCCCGAAGGCGCCGAGACTCGCGGTGTTCTATGACCCGACGCTCACGAAGCTCGCCCGGATGCGCGCGCCTGAGCTCGCATTCGCGTACTTCAAGGACCTGGGGTACGAAGTGCTGGCGTCGGATTCGCTGGCGCGTTTCATGTCCGAACGGATCCGGGACGGGGTTCCCAGCGCGGTCGTGTTCGCCATGGACGTGGCGCCCAGGAGCGTGATGCCGACGGTTTCCGACACCGTCCTCATTCGCCGCTACCTGGAGGCGGGTGGCAAGGTGGTCTGGCTGGGCCAGCCGATCGGGGTCGCGGCGCACGACACCGCCGGCAACGTGACCGGCTACAACCCCGACTGGACCGGAACCGTGCTCGGCGCCTCGATGGCCTCGCTCGAGTTCGACGAGTTCAACGGCCATCCTACGCCTCTCGGTACCAAGTGGGGGATCGGGTCGGCGGTGCGCGGAGGCACGCCGATCAAGGTGAGCGGGTCGATCCACGCGCTCACGCTCGATGAGCTCGGTGCCGCGTCGTCCTGGGTCCGCGCGTATCGCTCGGACCGACCGGGGTCAGGATTCGTGCAATTGTGGGGGCTTGGGGCTACGATCGACAGGCTTCCTTACATCCGCGCCGTCGCGGAGTATGGATTGCTGAAGAAGCCCTGAGGCCCTCACTTCGTCACTACTTGCGGCAAGACCTTGAGCAGCCAAGCGCCCGCTCCCAGCGCGACCGCCGAGTACACCAATCCCACTGTCCTGTGGCCGTACAGCAGGGATCCAGTCCCGAACAATGCTCCATACACCACGACGCAGGCGAGGAACCAGCACAGAAAAGCCGCCGTGACATTCTCGCCGGCGGGCCGGTCGACGCGCACCACCTTCGCCCAGCCCTTGCCCATGGGATGAATGCGATCGTAGAACGCCTGCAGCGTCGCTGGCTCGGTGGGGGGGGTGAGGAACGTCACCACCAGCCAGCCGACCGTGGTGATGAGCACGCCAAGGAGGAGTGACGTGGTCGCGGGTATCGGCGCGAAGCCGAGCCTCGTGTGGATGAACTGGAAGTAGATCGCGACCAGGAAGGAGAGCACCATGCCCGAGATCTCGCTCCACGCGTTCACTCGCCACCAGAACCAGCGCAGGAGATAGATCAGTCCGGTCCCCGCGCCGACCTGGAGCATGATCTGGAAGGCCTGGTACGCATTCTGGAGCCAGAGCGAGAGCACCGCGGCGACCGTGACCAGGAAGAACGTCATGAACCGCGCGGCGCTCACGTAGTGCCGGTCGGGCTGGTCGCCGCGAATGAACCGGCGGTAGAAATCATCGACCAGGTACGAGGCTCCCCAGTTGAGCTGGGTGCTCACGGTGGACATGTAGGCTGCCGCCAGCGACGCGACCATGATGCCGAGCATTCCGTGCGGCAGGTAGACCAGCATCGCCGGATAGGCGAGATCGTTCCGGATGATGGAGGGATCGAGGTGCGGGAAGCGGGTCTGGATCGAGGCCACGTCGGGGTAGATGATGAGTGACGCGAGCGCTACAATGATCCAGGGCCAGGGCCGGAGACCGTAGTGCAGGATGTTGAACAGGAGCGTCGAGAGCAGTGACTCCTTCTCGTTCCGGGCCGCGAGCATCCGCTGCGCTACGTAGCCCCCACCGCCCGGCTCGGAGCCGGGGTACCAGGTGCTCCACCACTGCACCGCGACCGGAATGATGAAGGCCGCCAGCGCCGCGTCGCGATTGCTGAAATCCGGCAGCAGCGAAAGCTTGGGCATGACGTTCGGATGGGAAAAGAGTCCCGCGAGCCCGCCGACTTCCGGCTGCACCACCGCGTAGTACGCCGCCGCAACAGCGCCGGCCATCGCGATGCCAAACTGCACCACGTCGGTAAGCACCACGCCGCGAAGCCCGGAGCTCGCGGCGTAGAGCGCCGTGATCGTCGAGCAGACCAGCACGGTAGTGTACTTGTCCAGCCCGATCAGCACGCCCGCGATCTTGATGGCGGCGAGGTTGACCGAGGCCATGATCATCGCGTTGAAGAAGAGGCCGAGGTAGACGGCGCGGAACCCGCGAAG
>DATEOL010000126.1:0-10004 GCA_035274025.1 Gemmatimonadales bacterium
CTCCGGCGACGATGTGGCAGGTGATGTCGAGCGCCGCCTCGATCTCGCCCACCACGCCACTACCGTTGCCCGCTCCATGGACGACGACGGTCACCTCGAACGGATCGAATTCCCCCGGCTGTTCGTCGCAACCGGCGAGCAGCACGAGTGCGATCGCTACCATCCCTCGTCGCATCGTCTCATCGTCGTATCGTCTCATCGTCTCATCGTCTCAAGGCTTCACTTTGCGATTTGCACCTCGCGCTACTTGGTAAAGGCCCGAACCCAGACTCCGAACAGCGGATCCTCTAAACGGATCCGCGATTCGCCGTCGCGGTTCTGCCGCCAGCAGGCCCGCTTCTCGGTCAGCCCCTCCACCGCCCCCTGCATCGCCGACGCGGTCAGCTGGAACCTCGCTGTGGCGGCAGCCGTGTAGAGCCCGTCACCGCGTAGTGCGATCACCGCCTGCAGTGCGCGTCGCTGCGCCCCTGAAAGCCCCAGCCACTGCTCGCTGTAGACCGGATCGAGGCGCCGCGCGGCGGCTACGTGAATGGTCGCGACATCCTCCGGACCGAGCGCGGGAGGATGCCGGTCGCGCAGCCCGTTCCAGCACTGGTGCGCCAGCAGCTGCACGTTGTAGGGGACGTCGTCGGCCTCCTCCAGGATCGCCGCGATGGCCTCGTCCGACACTTTCGCCTTGAGCTGGGCAAACCGCTCCCGCATGTACCTGGTGAACGCGGGCCGCGGAATGAGGCCCAGGAAGCGCACCGAGCCGAGCCGGTAGAGCGGCCGCGCCGGGTCACTCGTCATCGCGGCCAGCATGCGGGTATCGGAGCCGGCGAATACGTATCCCACCTTCCGGTGCTCCTGCACCGCGGCGCGCACCAGCGCCTCGGCGTCGTGCCCGCCCGGTGCCACCACCTGCTGGAACTCATCGAGGATGAGGCCGAGCGGGCGCTTCTCGCTCGCCGCCAGGCGCTCGAGCCCATGCAGCGCGTCCACCAGGAGCGGCACCGGCTTGCGCTCACCGACCGCGCCCAGGGTTACTGCCCAGGACTGCTCGGCCGCGTTGTAGCTCAGGATCGGCCGTAATTCACGGAAGAACTTGCCGACGCCATCGGCGACTTTGGCGACGGGTCCCTTCACCAGCTTCGCGGAATCGGAGACGATGGCCCCGGCCAGGTCCTCGAGCCGGGTAAACGCCTGCACGTTATAGCGGAGGACCAGCCCGCCCTTTTTCCGCGCCTGGTGGGCCCCCACGTTGTGGACCGAGCTCTTGCCGTACCGCCGGGGACCGATCAGGAAGTGCTTGCTCCCTTCGACCAGGGCCGTGGCGACCTCGGCGACCTCGTCCTCCCGGTCGGCCAGCTCGCCGGGGCCCAGCTCGCGGCCGTATTCGAAGGGATTGTCGGATCCGTCAGCCATTATTCATATAGTTATAATTACGAATATTATAAGTTACTACTTGTTACAAAGATCGTCATTATTAGAAAGGTAATATTGTTTGAGAGCATGAGTACCCAATCCGCGTCGCCCGTCGCCGTCGCCCGGCGCCCGTCGCCTAGATTCCTCCCATGGCCACCATCCGCCTCATCGGCGTCCCCCTCGATCTGGGCCAGAGCCGCCGCGGGGTGGACATGGGTCCCTCCGCGCTCCGGATCGCGAGCCTCGCGCCCCGGCTCGCGGACCTCGGCCACACCATCGAACAGCGCGGGAACCTGGAGATTCCCGACCGCGACTCCCTGCCCGCGCACGGCGCGCTCGACCTGCTGCCGCCGATCGCGGAGGTCTGCTCCCGTCTCGCCATCGAGACGGCCCAGGCGATTCGTGACGGTGCCCTGCCCTTCGTGCTGGGCGGAGATCACTCGATCGCGGCCGGCTCGGTCGCCGGCGTCGCCAGCGCGCTCGCGGAGCGGGGGGAGCGCGTGGGCCTCATCTGGATGGACGCGCACGGCGACCTCAACACGCCGGAGAGCTCGCTGTCGGGCAACGTACACGGCATGCCGGTCGCCCACCTGCTCGGGCACGGTGACAAGAGGCTCGCGGGGATCGCGAAACCCGGTCCCGCGATCCGGGCCGGGAACCTCGCGATCGTGGGCGCCCGCGACCTCGACCCCGCCGAGCGGGAGCACGCGAAGTCCTGGGGCGTGCGGGTGTTCACGATGCGGGAGATCGACGAGCGGGGGATGCGCGCGGTGATGGCGGACGCGATCGCGATCGCCAACAACGGGACCTTGGGCATGCATGTCTCACTGGACGCGGATTTCGTGGACCCGAGCGAGGCGCCTGGGGTGGGCACTCCGGTGCGCGGCGGGGCGACCTACCGCGAGGCCCACCTCGCGATGGAGATGATCCACGACTCGAAGACGATGGTCGCGCTGGATATTGTAGAGGTGAACCCCGTCCTCGACAGCCACAACATGACCGCCGAGCTCGCGGTTGCAATCGCGAGAAGCGCGTTCGGGCTGCGCATTCTGTAGCCGACGGGCTACGGGCTACGGGCTACAAAATAGGACGGTATCTTCTTCGCCATGACAACACCTGCCGACCCAGTTCCTGAAGGGACCCCAATCACTGAAGCTCCTCCTCCCAGGAAGCGGCGGTGGAAACTTTACCTGTGGCTCGTCCTCGCCACGCCGGTATTGCTCTTCGTGGTATACACCCTCGCGGCCTACACCTTCAGCTACTCCGCCGGCGATCGCAGCGGGATCCTTCGCAAGTTCAGCCAGAAGGGGTGGATGTGTAAGACGTGGGAAGGGGAGCTGGCGATGACGACGGTCCCTGGGGTCATGCCAGAGCCGTGGACATTTACCGTGAGAAGTGAAGAGATGGCGCAGAAGGTCCTCGCTGCGATCGGAAAGCAGGTCGTTCTTCACTACGAAGAACATCGAGGCCTGTGGAGCGACTGTTTCGGAGAGACCGACTATTTCGTGGATTCCGTTCGGGTGCTTCAGTAGCGGGTTACGGGCGGCGGGCATTACCCGTCAATTACTGGCATCGTTTCGAACCTTGCAAATCAGGCCAAACATGAAGGCAAATTCCTCCGTCGCCCGCCGCTAATTGCGCGTCAGGATTGCCGCCGTCGAAAAGACCAGACCGCGTCCGATCACGATCAGCCATCCCGCGGGATCACGATCCGTCCTGCCCCGATAGACCAGGTCGATTCGCGACAGGTCGATGTCGGTCGCCCGGCTTGGCCCCAGGCGAAGCCCGATCCCGGTGTCCCAGCCCGTTCGTCGCTTCGAGCCGTTGTACCACGCCCCGCCCCAGTCCACGAACGTCGCCAGACCCAGGTCCATCACCTTGAGGAAATCCAGCAGCGCCATGTAGCGGTACTCGGCGCTGGCGTTGAGGGCGCGATCGCCGGTGAAGGCGTGATTCTGGAATCCGCGCGGACCAAGTCCCAGACCGAGGTCGAATTCGCCGCCGGGTCTCGGGTTGTCGAGGAAACCCGCGCCGACATGCGCGACGACCGAGTGCCGGTCGAAGGGCGAGTAAAAGAGCGTCGCCCCGGTCATGACCGTGCCGGAGTCGAGTCCCGCGCTGGTGAACCGCCCGTTCGCGACCAGGTCGAGGTAGGCGAACGCCTTCTTGTTCACCACTCCGGCGGTCCGGAATCCCACGTTCACGCCGACGCCGTTCTCCTCGAACCCCCACGCCTTGGGCGAGACTGAGACGCCGGCCCGGAGGCTGGTGCTCAGGTCCACGTCCTCTTCGCGGCTGGCGCGGAAACCGGTGACGACGACGTAGCGCTGGCGACGGAATTCCCACCCGAAACCAAGCATGCCCTGAAGGTCCGCCGGCTCGAACTCCTGCCCGAATGGCGTGTAGTTGTCCCACCACACCCGGGCGCTTACGCCGAGGTGGTGATAGATCCGGGTGGTCGAGCGCGGCGCCCAGCCGTAGCTCCCGTAGGCAGAGTTGTATTCCCGGAGCAGGGTGTCACTCGCGACCGGCTCGCCTTCGAAATAGCGAAGGATCCGCTCGTCGCGGCGGTCGATGCTGGCCTGCCACGCCTCCCGATCCTCGAACGACAGGTACGGTTTCGAGAGGTAGCCGTTGAAGATCGTGCCGTCGGATCGGTTCTCGTAGCGAAGTCCCACGCCCACGAGCCCGCGAATGAGGCGCGGTTGCCGGAAGCCCAGTCCGACGGTGGAGCGATCGGGGTCCTTCTCATATCCCAGCAGGAGGAGCGACGCCGTGCCGAACAGGTTCTCCTCGGTCAGCGACACCCGCCACGCCGTCTGTCCGCCGGTGCTGCGGAAGCTGAACTCCGGCTTGGTGCTCCATCCATCCTGGGTCGCGACCCGCACGACGATCCCGCTGTCGGAGCGCACGGTGTCGATCCGGACGGTCCGGAATACGCCGAGGCGCCGCAGGTTTCGCGCGGTTTCGCTGAGGGATAGGCTGTCGAGTCGCCCGCCTTGCTGGAACAGGAGCTCGCGCTCGACGACGTAGGGCCGGGTGGTGACGTGCAGCCGGTTGACGAGGCGCGGCAGGAAGAACGTCGCCTCGCTGTCGGCGAAGATGTTCCTGCGGGTCAGCTCGATTCGGGTGACGACGGGAGCGGAGGAGCTGTCCGGTGCGGCCTGGGCGGCGAGCGGCCCGGCCACGCCGAGCAGCCCGAGCAGGACGATCAGCCCAGGCTTTCGAGAATCTTCCAGAGCTCTATGGGACTGAACTCGTTGAACCGGTGAATGGCGTCCTGTTCGCTCCACTCGAGGAAAATCCACGTCGTGCTCTTGGGATCCTGGTCGGAAGCGAAGTGAATCCGGCCGCTGACCAGCTCACCATGCGGCCTGGTTTCGAGGAAGACCTTCCAGTTCGTACCACCCCGCGACAGGTCTCCCATGTGGCGGCCTGCAGGACCCTCGGCGGTGTTCGGACGGGTGGTTTCCAGCATTCCATGGAGGTTAGCGGCTCACGCCGGGCGTCTCAAGGTCTCGAAGGTCTCCAACAGCCTCCCTGTGACCCTAGAGACCTTTGAGACCTTGGAGACCTTGGCGACCTTGGAGACGGGGCAAGGGATTAAGTTCCCCGCGTGCCAAATACGACCATCCACGTCAGCCACAGCCCCGACAGCGATGACGCGTTCATGTTCTACGCGCTCGCCGAGGGGCTGGTCGATACGCCGCTCAAGTACGTCCACGAGCTTTCCGACATCGAGTCCCTGAACCGTCGGGCGATGGCCGGGGAGCTCGAGGTCTCCGCTGTTTCGCTCCACGCCTATGCCCACCTCGCGGACCGCTACGCCCTGCTCTCCTCGGGCTGCTCCATGGGCGACGGCTACGGCCCCCGACTGGTTTCCAAGGCTGAACGTCCTGCCGACCCCCGTGCCGCGCTCAAGGGCCGCCGGGTGGCCATTCCCGGCACGATGACGACGGCGTGGCTCGCGCTGCGGTTGTATCAACCCGAAGTCGTCCCCCTGGTCATGCCGTTCGACCAGATCGAGGACGCGGTCGACCGGGACGAAGTGGAGGTCGGCCTCCTCATTCACGAGGGCCAGCTCACCTTCGGCGATCGGGGCTTTCATCTCTGGGAGGACATGGGTGACTGGTGGAAGCGGGACACCGGACTTCCCCTTCCCCTGGGCGGCAACGTGGTCCGGCGCGACCTGGGCGACGCGATCGTGGCACGGGTGGCCAGGGACGTGCGCGCCAGCGTGGAGTACGCGCTCGCCCATCGCGGTGCGGCGCTCAGTCACGCGAGCCAGTACAGCCGCGGGCTGTCGGATGATCGCACCGACCGGTTTGTCGGCATGTACGTGAATGAGTGGACCGTCGACTACGGCCCGGTGGGCCGGCGCGCGGTCCAGACCTTGCTTGATCGCGCGGCGGAACGCGGTTTCGTGCCTCGCGTGAATGTCGTTTTCGCCGGTTGATGCATTGCGGGAACACCTTCTACCCCCGATAGCCCTTGGCTCCCTCAGCGCCGCCGCCCGCGCCCATCCGCGAGCCTGAGCGCGGACCGGTGGGCATTCTCGTCGTCGATGACGAGGAGCCGATCCGGAACGCCCTCCGTCGCTTCCTGACCCAGGAGAAATACGATGTCCACACCGCGTCGACCGGCGCGGAGGGACTCGACATCGTGGGGACACGCCGGATCGGCTGTGTGCTGCTCGACCTCCGGCTGCCGGACGAACCGGGCACCGACCTGGTCCCCCAGTTCCTCGACGCCGATCCCGATCTCGCGATCCTGGTGCTCACCGCGGTGAACGATGCGGCGACCGCCTCGCTCTGCCTGCAGCGCGGCGCGCTCGATTACCTGGTCAAGCCGGTCGATCTCGCCGACCTGCTCCGCGCCGTGCAGCGGGTGCTCCGTCGGCGCGATGCGAGGCTCGAAACCCAGCGGCTCAACAGCCTGCTTCGCGAGGAAGTCGCCCTCCGCACCGCCGAGCTGCAGCGGGAGCGCGAAGGGCTGCAACGGCTTTCGGTGGCGACCCTCGAGGCGCTGGTGAACGCGCTCGAGGCGAAGGACCGGCACCTGCGGGGGCACTCGGCGCGGGTGGCGGATCTCTCGACCAAGGTCGCGGTCGCGCGCGGACTGCCCGAAGACACGATCGAAGCGGTACGGACCGCGGCCCGGCTCCACGACATCGGCAAGATCGGGATCCGCGAGTCGATCCTGAACAAGCAGGGTCCGCTCACCGACGAGGAATTCGCGCACGTGAAGACGCACACCGTCATCGGCGCCCAGATCCTCGCCCCGCTCACCCACCTCGCCGAGGTGATCGGCTTCGTGCGGAGCCATCACGAGCGCTGGGACGGGAAGGGCTATCCCGATGGCCTCACCGCGCTCGACATCCCGATCGGTGCCCGGATCATCGGCGCGGTCGAGATCTACGACGCGCTGACGACTTCGCGTCCGTACCAGGAGACGATGCTGCCGGCCCAGGCGGTCGGGCGCATGGCCGACCTCATCGGCACCGTCATCGACGCTGACGTGCACGAGGCGTTGAAGCGCGTGGTCGCGCGGTGACGGAGCGCGCAAACGTCCCCGTCCTCCTGATCGAGGACGACGCGACGATGGCGCGGCTGGTTCGGCACCTGCTGGAAATGGAGGGATACAGCCGGATCAAGCACGTGTGGAGCGCGGAGTTGGCACTGAGCGCTGCCGTAAGTGCTGACATCATTCTCCTCGACCACCAGCTTCCCGACATCCGGGGGATGGACCTGCTCCCCCAGCTGCTCTCCCGGCCCGATCCTCCCTCGGTCGTGATGGTGACCGGTCACGGGAGCGAATCGCTTGCGGCCGCAGCACTCCGCCTGGGCGCCGAGGACTACCTCACCAAGGACCACACGCTTCCCGAGCTGCTGCCGCGGATCCTGGAGCGGGTGCGGCGCAATCGTGCCCTCCGCACCGCGCTGGCGGATGCCGAGCAGGAGCTGGTAAGGGCCGAACGTCTCGCGGCGGTGGGTGAGCTCAGCGTGACGCTGCACCATGAGCTCAACAATCCGCTTATGGCCGCGATGGCCGAGGTGGAGCTCGCCCTCGGCGACGTGGCGCTCCCCGAACAACTTCGCGAGGGGCTGGCGAGCGCGCGCTCGGCGCTCCAACGGCTGGCCCTCCGGCTCCGGCAGTCGGCGGAGATCCGGCGGGCGGACTCGACCGATTATCTCGATGGCCTCCGGATGCTCGACCTCAAGTCGTCGGGCGAGGCGCCGGCGATGTTCCGGGGGAAGGCGGTGCTGTGGCATCCCGACCAGCGGGTGCGGCGGGTCCTGGCGCTGCTGCTCAGGAACGCGGGATTTGCGGTGGAACGGGTGGAAGCGGCCGGAGAATTGGGACCCGCCGCGGCGCAGCGCGGGGTCACGCTGGTCGCGGTGCCTGCAGGGACGGAGGGAGAACCGGCGCTGGGCGGGTTCGAACCGCCAGCGGCACGTGACTATACGTTGGTTGCCCTTGGTGCAGACCTGGAGCATCGTGCCCGGGCTGCTGGCGCAGATCTCGTCGTTGCGTTGCCGTTCGATCCAGCGACTGTTGTCGGGGAAATCCTGGGAGCGGCTAAACGTTGATCCGATTCCTCGACCAGGGAATCACAGATCACGCAGATACCGGCGGATGACTCCCGCTGCTTGCCGCAGACCTCGTACCAGCCCGCATCTCAAACCGCCAAGTTGTTTTTGTTTTCAAAAAAAGGTTCATCCGGGAATTCCGGGGAGGACCAGCTTCCGCGGCGGTTGTCCGCCGCTCAGAGATCCATACAGCCATCCACCGATTCACACAAATTTCCTGGATTGTCACCGAGGCCTCCCGGAATTCCCGGATGACCCCCAAAAAAACAAACCGTAGTCCCCGTTTGGACAGGGATCGCGACCTTGGGCGTGAGTCATCTGCGTAAACCTGCGCAATCCGCGATTCCCTGGTTAAGGACGGGGTACTCACCCCCCGTAAGCCATGGTCCGAAGTCTCGCCACTCGCTCTCCGATCGGCGGATGAGAGGCAAAGATGTCCCCCAGGCGTCCCGGCCTCTCGCTTAGCCTTCTTTCTCCCGGATCGACGATGCACATGTGCCCGACTCCACGCGTGATCGCCTTCGTTGCCGATGATGCCGCGTCGATTTTCTCCAGCGCCCGTGCCAGGCCCTCCGGATTCCGGGTGAACTGAGCCCCGGTCGCATCGGCCAGGTACTCCCGTTTCCGGCTCACCGCCATCGACAGCAGCCGGGTGATCAACGGTGCCAGGAGGATCGAGATCAGCCACAGCACCAGAACGACGATCGCCAGCGGGTTGCCCTTCTTGTTGCCGCCCCTGCCGCGGAATCCGTAGCGCATTCCGCGGCTCAGGACGTCCGAGAGCATCGCGACTACGCCGACCATCGCGGCAAGCAAGGTCATCAGCCGCACGTCGAGGTTCCGGATGTGAGCCATTTCGTGCCCGATCACCCCCTGGAGCTCGTCCCGGTCGAGCCGAGAGAGCAGGCCGCTGGTGACCGCGATGTGCGAGGTCCCCGGGCCCTTCCCGGTGGCGAACGCATTCGGATCCTCCTCCGGAATGATCCACATCCGCGGCCGCGGCTGGCCGGAGGCAATCGCCATTTCCTCAACGATATTGGCGAAGCGTTGCTCTTCCGGGCTCCGCGGCTCAACCAGTTCCCGCGCATTCGTGGCCTTGAGCACCCGCTCGGCGCCGAAGCGCCAGGAGTGCCATGCGACCGTACCCGCGACCGCCGACGTGATGAGACCGGCCCAGGGGATGATGTGGTGATACTGCCCCGGCGGCAGGTCCTTCGTGGCGAGGTACCAGCTCAGGTCGCCTCCGAAGCCGACCCAGGCGAAGAAAAGCACAAAGCCGGCGATCAGCAGGGCTGACCGCCGGCGATTTTTCTCCTGCTGCTCGAAGAGGTTCCCTTCGCTCACGCGGGCGGCGCCGACGGCCTCCCCGTCAAGTCGATCTTCGGCACCGCGCGCTCGGCCGCGTCGTCGATCTGCCAGAGCTCGGCGGGCGTGGCGCCGGCGAGCCCGCGGACCAGATTGGTGGGGAACTGGGCCTGCTTGGTGTTGAACTGGGTCGCGACATCGTTGTAGAGCTGCCGCGCGAACGCGACCTTGTTCTCGGTGCTGGCGAGCTCTTCCTGCAGCTGGGAGATGTTGGTCGTCGCCTTGAGCTGCGGATACGCCTCGGTCAGCGCGAACAGCCGCCCGAGCGCCTGGGTCAGCTCACCTTCGGCCTTCGCCGTTGCCGCCACGCCCTGCGCCGATACCGCCTTGTTCCGCGCCGAGATGACGGCCTCGAGGGTATTCCGCTCGAAGTCCATCGCGCCCTTCACGGCTTCGACGAGGTTGGGAATGAGGTCGTGGCGCCGCTTGAGCTGGACATCGATCTGCTTCCAGGCGTTGGCGACCTGGTTCTTGAGCCCGATCAGTCCGTTGTAGGCCCCGATGACCCAGAAGATGAGGAGTGCTGCGACTGCGAGGAGCACCAAACCCATTCGACCCTCCTTGAGAAGGCCTAAAGCCCTGAAGGCCTAAAGCCCGAACACAACCCAGGCCTTGAGGGCCTATCGGGATGCTGCAGAGGCCTCT
>DATEOL010000127.1:0-4342 GCA_035274025.1 Gemmatimonadales bacterium
TCCCACCGCCATCGGAAACGACCGCACGTACCGCAGCGACGTGTCGAATACCGAAAACCTCAGGCTACCCGCGTCACCAAGCAGGACTGAATCGCCCCTCCACGGTGAGGAAGGCCCAGAGTTCTGGAACTCACCCGGTCCGCTTCCCTTCCTGCCGAGCGAGCGTATCACGCGCCCTCGGGAATCGATCACCACCGGTGCCTGGAGGTTGTTGGGGAGGCCGATGTAGCGACCTTCACCGGCAGCAAAGATCGCAAGCAGACCATTTGGCGTCAGCAATTGCGCGCTGGTATCGGCCCCAACCTCGAGAACCTCTGTCCGTACGACGCGACATGGCTTGCATGTGGGGTTGGTGAGGGTGATCGTCGGACCGTCTGACTGTCGGACGGTCGGACCAACCGCGCCGAGGATGATGGCGAGCGTTGCAAGCATGGAACCACACCCCTTGTTGACTTAGGTATCACCTGCTAGAATAGCAGCAGTACCACGTGATTCGTTCGAGCCCCTCGAGACCTCGAGACGACATGGCCGGCAGCGACCTCTTCACTGGCTCCCTCGACCTCCTGATTCTCAAGGCCGTCTCCTGGGGGCCCATGCATGGATACGCCATCGGGCACTGGATCCGCCAGTGGACCACCGATGTGCTCCCCGTCCAGGAGGGCGCGCTGTACCCGGCTCTCCACCGGTTGGAGGGGAAGGGACTGCTCGAGGAGCGCTGGGGAACCAGCGAGACCGGGCGGGACGCCAAGTTCTACCGGCTCACGCCCGCGGGCCGACGCCAGCTCAAGACCGAAGCGGAACGGTGGCGAGCCTACTCACGAGTCATGACGAACGCGTTGGCGGCGGAGCGGGCCTGAGCGTCTAATGACTTTCAGGTTCAGACCCCGCAAACGCGACATCCCGCGGGATGTCGACCGCGAGATCGAGAACCACCTCGAGCTCCGCGCCCGCGAATTCGAGGCCCAGGGCATGTCGCCAGAGGAAGCCCGCAAGGCCGCCATGGCCGCATTCGGAGACCGACCGATGATCGAGCAGGAAGTCCGCGAGATCCGCGGCAACACCGTCCGCACGCTGCAATCCCGGCAGTGGTTCCACGAGCTCAAGCAGGACATCGCCACGGCACTGCGCGGCCTCCGGCGCGCGCCCGGCTTCGCCATCGTCGCCCTCGCGACGCTCGCGCTCGGCATCGGCGGCAACGTCGCCGTGTTCAGCGTGGTTCGCTCGGTGCTGCTCCGTCCGCTTCCGTACGCCGAGCCGGATCAGTTGGTGCAGCTCTGGACCGACTTCCGCGCGCGCGGAAGCCGCGATCAGCCGGAGTGGCTTTCACCCGCGCAGTATCGAGACTGGCGCGACGGCAATACAACGTTTGCGGGGATGACCGTGTGGCAAGGGTGGGCTCCCAACCTGACCGGCAGCGGCGATCCTGAAGTCGTCTACGGTGGCGGCGTTACCTGGAATTTTCTCGCCGTGCTCGGCGTGGAGGTCGCATTGGGCCGCGACTTCGCGCAGACCGATGACGACCCCGGCGCGCAGCCGGTCGTAATTCTCACCGACGAACTCTGGCGCCGCCGCTTCAACGGCGATCCCGCTATTCTGGGCCAGTCGATCCAGTTCAACGGCGAGCCGTGGATCGTGGTGGGAGTCCTGCCGCGCACGTTCCGCGCACCGTTCCCCTGGCAGATCATCCGCCCGATGCGATGGCCGGTCAACAGCGGCTGCGACCGCGGGTGCATCACGCTGCGCGGCATTGGCCGATTGAAGCCCGGCGTGACCCTGGCGCAGGCGCACGCGGATATCCAGACCATCCAGACCCGGCTGGGGCAGGACTTCCCCGAGGAAGAAGCCGGGGTCAAGCCGTGGCTCGTCCCGCTCCAGGAGCAGTTGACCGGACCGGTCAAGAAGGCGCTCATGGCTCTGCTCGGCGCGGTGGGCTTCGTGCTGCTGCTCGCCTGCGTCAACCTCGCGGGACTCCTCGTGGTGCGGGGCGGCGCCCGCGCCCGAGAATTCGCCGTTCGAGCATCGCTCGGCGCGGGACGGCGGCGCATCGTGCGCCAGCTCGTCACCGAGAGCCTGGTGCTCGCGTCCATCGGCGGCGTCATCGGATTCTTCGCGGGATGGGGTGGAGCACGCTTGCTCGCGGCCCTGATCCCCGCGAACCTGCTGCTCATGGTGGACATCAAACCGGACCTGATGGTGGTGCTGTTCACCATCGGCATTGCGGTGCTCGCGGGACTGCTGTTCGGACTGCTGCTGGCGCTCCAGGCGGGACGCACCGACCTCATGGCCGTCCTCCGGACCGCGACCGGTGACGGCGCGCGCGGGATCGGGCGGCTGCGAAGCGGGCTCGTCGTGGTGGAGCTGGCGATCGCCGTGATGTTACTGGTGGGCGCGGGACTCTTGATGCGGAGCTTCATGGCACTCCAGCGCACCGAGCTGGGCTACCGCACCAGCGGACTCGTGACCGCGGGGATACTGTTTCCGCGCAGCACCTATCCCCGCGCGGCGGACATCATGGTCCGGGTCGACGACTTCCTCGCGCGCGCCCGCGCAAATCCCGACATCAAGTCGATCGAAACCGCCGACATCGTCCCGCTGCAGGGCGGCGGCGACCAGGACATGAATTTCTTCCCCGATGGCGTGGCTTCCGAGTCCAGGCCGCCATCGGTCTGGTACCGGAGCGTGAGCGCGGGCTACCTCAAGCTCATGCAGTTCCGCCTCCTCGCAGGACGGATGTTCACGGACCAGGACCGGATCGGCTCGCCCCAGGTGGCGATCCTGAATGAGGAGGCGGCGAAGCGGCTCTTCCCCGGCGTCGATCCGGTCGGGCGCGCGGTGACGAGCGGACTCGACTCGACGGCCGATCGCTTCACCATCGTAGGCGTGGTCGCCAGCACCCGCACCGACGGCCCCAACCAGCCCTACAAGATCGAGATGTTCGGGCCGATCCATCAATTCACGACGCGCGAGTTCAACGTCATCGTCGAGCCCGCCCGGAGCACCGCGGCCGCGGTCAACGCGGTTCGCCAGGCGCTCAAGGAAGTGGACGCGTCGATCCCGCTCTCCGGCGTGGTGTCCCTGGATGAGAGCTTTGCGACCGTCACCGCCCTGCCGCGCTATTTCGCGATCGTGGTCGGCTCCTTCGCGGCGATGGCACTCCTGTTGGCGGTCGTCGGAGTCTACGGCGTAATGGCCTACGTGGTCGCGCTGCGGCAGCGGGAAATTGGAGTGCGGCTCGCGCTGGGCGCGGCGCCGCAGGGAATCATGAGCTGGCTTCTGGGACAGGGCGCGAAATTGACGCTTACGGGTCTGATTCTCGGAATTGCGTCGGCGGTGGTCGCTACTCGGGTGATTGCGGCTTTGCTGTACGGGGTCAGCGCACTCGATGCGGTCACATTCGCGGGCGTGGCCGTGGTACTTGCGGGGGCGTCTCTCGTTGCCTGTTATCTCCCTGCGCGGAGAGCTCGCGGCGTTGATCCCGTTGTCTCATTGAGA
Source organism: Gemmatimonadales bacterium (assembly GCA_035274025.1). Lineage (GTDB taxonomy): Bacteria > Gemmatimonadota > Gemmatimonadetes > Gemmatimonadales > GWC2-71-9 > SZUA-320. The sequence continues at coordinate 3,493 of DATEOL010000127.1, forward strand.
TCAGAGTGAGGCGGGGCATCTGGCGATCCAAGTGATCTGGCGTTCCAGCGATCGATCGCCAGATCGCCAGATCGCCAGATCGTCTCACAGCTTCCCGTACAGCCGGAACCAGAACCGGACGCCCCCGGTCGCAGGAACTCGCAGGCTCCCCGACGAACCAATGACCGACTCCCAAATAAGCCCCGCGTCCATCGGCGCTTTCGACTTCCCATCCTTGGTCATCAGCGGGGCGCTGTAGCTCAGACCGAGCGACGCGGTACTCCACGTCCCGTCGGTCTCCAATTCCAGCAGACTCGGAGGCGCCCCGGGAATCTCCTCCTGATCACCGAACAGGGTGACCTGGTCGCTCGCCTTCTTGCGCCAGGTCAGGCCACCCGTCACCGCGAAGGTCTCGGCCAACCGGAAAAAGGGCGCGACACCGAGCGTCAGCACGTTGCCCGGGGTCCGGCTCACGCTGGCCAGCGTGTTCGCGTAGGCGATCGGGTTCTCCGGGGGACTGATCCGCTCGTTGCCAGTCCCGGCGAGCTGCAGCGTGTAGCCGGCGAGGGCCCGCGCGCCGAAGGCGCCGAACAAACCGTCGCCGACGATGGTGCCCTCCACATCGGGCTGGTGGTCGCCGGTGCCGACATCGAAGAAGCGTCCGGTGTTGTCGAGCTGGCTGGTGGGAAGCCGGACCAGACCCTGCGCGGCGAGCCGGAACCCGCGCTTGACGCCCATCGTGCTCAGCTGGTCGAAGATCGCGTACGCGACGCCGATCTCGACATCGCCGAGCGAGGAGAGCGAGGGCGTGTTGAAGGTCCCCGCGACCGGGCCGCCGTCGTTCCCGATGAAGTCAGAAAATTCTTCCTGG
>DATEOL010000128.1:0-6049 GCA_035274025.1 Gemmatimonadales bacterium
AGACCGCGGGCACCGTGGTCGGCGGCGCCGTGGGTGCGGCGGCCGGCACCGCAATCGCGATCAAGTCGGCCGACAAGGACATTGTGATTCCCGCCGGCGCGAGGATCGTCATGAAGCTGAAGGAGCCATTCATCCGGTCGTGACTGCCATTTCAGATTTCAGATTCCAGAACTCAGAGGGGGTGGCGAGGTCAGCATCGCCACCCCCTCTGAAATCTGAAATCTGAAATTTGGAATCTGAAATGACTTCTAATAGCCTGCTGGCCCTCCCCCTCGCCGCGGGTCGCTTACCCCAAGCCATCCGCCCGAGGTACGCAGGATCGCCTCCACGTCGCCCATCGGTCCCCTGAAGGACACTTCGTGCCCCATCGCCCGAAGGCGTGCGACGACCGCGTCGGAAAATCCCCCTCGCTCGAGCTGAATCCGGTCGGGCAGTGCCTGATGGTGCAGGCGCGGCGCCTCGATCGCCGCCGCCAGCGTCATCCGGTGATCGATCAGATTCGAGATCATGTGGTAGACCTGCGTGATGATCGTCGGCCCGCCCGGCGTCCCGACCACCAGCAGCAGTTGCCCGGTGGAATCGACCACCATGCTCGGCGTCATGGCGGAAAGCATCCGCTTGCCCGGCGCGATCGCGTTGGCCTCACCCTCGACCAGGCCATACATGTTGGGCTTGCCTGGCGCGGTGGCGAAGTCGTCCATCTCGTCGTTGAGCAGGAAGCCCGCCCCGGCCACGGTCACCGCGCTGCCGTAGGAGTTGTTGAGTGTAGTGGTCGAGCTCACCGCCATCCCGTCGCCGTCGACGATCGAGAAATGCGTCGTGCTCTCACCGTCCTTGATCGTGGGATCGAATGCTGGCGTCGGCGTTGCCTTTTCCAGGTCGATCTGCGCGCGCAGGGTCGCCGCGTATTCTTTCGACAGCAATCGCGCGAGCGGCAGGGAGACAAAGGCGGGGTCGCCCAGCGAACGATTCCGCTCGGTGAAGGCGCGGCGCATCGCTTCCGCTTCGCGATGGAGCAGGTCAGGCGAGCCGAACCGGAGCCCGTTCCACCCCTCCATGATGTTGAGCAGGAGGGCGAGGGTCACTCCGCCGCTCGACACCGGGGCCATCGAGTAGATGGTGTGACCCCGATAGGTCGTCCGGATCGGTTCTCGCCAGAGTGGCCGGTAGCCCGCGAGGTCGGCGGCGCTGATGATGCCGCCGCCCCGGGCCATCTCCGCGACGATGAGCTCCGCCGTCTTGCCGCGATAAAACCCGGCCGCGCCGGAGTCGCGGATGCGCTCCAGGGTCGCGGCCAGGTCGGGCTGCCGCAGGGTCGAGCCTCGAGCCGGGGGCATACCGCCGGGCATGAATGACGCGGCGCTGGCCGGGAAGCGGGCCAGGCGCGCGGTGTCACTCGCGAGGGAGACCGATCGGTAGGAGTCGATGACGAACCCCTCGCGCGCCAGAGCGACCGCGGGCTCCACGAGGTCTCGCCACTTCAATCGTCCCAACTTGCCATGCGCTTCCGCCAGACCCGCGACCGTTCCCGGCACGCCCGATGCGAGATGCCCGGTGACGCTCCGGTCGGTCCCTTGGCCATTCGCATCGAGGTACATGTCGCGCGTCGCGGCGGAAGGTGCGGTCTCGCGGTAGTCGAGCGCGGAGACTTCTCCGCTGCCCGTGCGCACCAGCATGAAGCCGCCACCGCCGAGGTTACCTGCTTCGGGATGTACGACGGCGAGCGCGAATGCGACGGCAACGGCCGCGTCAACGGCGTTGCCGCCACGACGGAGGATGTCGCGCCCGACTTCACTGGCCAGTGGATTTCCGGAGACCACCATCGCGCTTGACCCAGCCGCGGTCCGGGCACGTCCCCAGGTGGGTATCGGAGTCGACGGCGGCGTGGCCGCGTGACATCCGGCGAGCGTGGCGAGCAGCAGGGCAACGATGAGGCGTCGGCGGTCCATGGCCGATTAACTTAAGCCAACCATGACCATTCGATTGACCGAGAGGCGCAATCCCGCGACGGAACGCATCGACGTAGCGGAGCCGCTCGAGATCGTGGACCTGATCGCGGCGGAGGACGCGACGATCCCCGCGCTCGTCCACGGAGCCCGAATCGAGATCGCGAAGGCGATCTCCCTGGTGGAAGCGTCCTTTCGCGCGGGCGGTCGGCTGCTCTACCTCGGCGCGGGAACCAGCGGACGACTCGGCGTGCTCGATGCCTCCGAGTGTCCGCCCACCTTCGGGACTCCGCCCGGGATGGTCGTGGGGCTCATCGCGGGCGGGTATCCCGCGCTGGTGAAGGCCGCCGAGGGCGCCGAGGACGACGTCAACGCGGGGATTGCCGCGATGGATACCCACGGTGTCACCAAGACCGATACGGTCATCGGCATCGCGGCGAGCGGCGGGACTCCGTACGTCCGCGCGGCGCTGGGCCGGGCCCAGGCACTCGGTGCCAGCACCGCCTTGGTCGCCTGCGCGGAGCCGCCCACCGTTCTCCGCGACACGGTGGACGCCTGCATCGTCGTGCTTACCGGTCCGGAAGTGGTGACCGGTTCGACCCGCATGAAAGCGGGCACCGCGACCAAGCTCATCCTCAACACCATTTCGACCGGCGCGATGATCCGCCTGGGAAAGACCTACGGGAACCTCATGGTGGACCTGCAGGCATGGAGCGCCAAGCTGGTCGACCGTGGTGAGCGGATCGTCATGGAAGTCACCAGGGCCGAGCGGGCGGCCGCGCGCGCCGCGATCGATGCCGCGAGCGGAAGCGTCCGGACCGCGATCGTGATGATCACCCAACAGCTCGATGCCCAGTCGGCGAAGGCCCTGCTCGCCCGGCATGACAACCGGCTGCGGCCGATCCTCGGCGATCCTCCGCCCGTAGACGGCGCATGACCGAGCGTCCCACCCTCGTCGTCGGGCTCATGTCGGGGACGTCCCTCGACGGGATGGACGCCGCCCTGGTGCGCTTCGACAGCCCGACCCAGGCGGCCCTCCTCGCGTTCGTGACGCGCTCATATGATGCGACCGAGCGGGGTCGCATCGAAGCGGCCATCGATCGCTCGACCGCGCGGGACCTGGCGCTGCTTCATGCCGACCTGGGTGTCTGGGCCACCGACGCCGTGCAGGCGGTGCTCGACGCCGCTCACGTGCGCGGGCCTGACCTCGACCTCATCGGCTTCCACGGCCAGACCATCTGGCACGAGCCACCGCGAGTCACCTGGCAGCTCGGCGAGCCCGCGATCATTGCCGAACGCTTCGGCGTTCGCGTGGTGAGCGGATTTCGTGGCCGCGATGTGGCGGCCGGGGGCGAGGGCGCGCCGCTGGTGTCGATGGCTGACAACCTGCTGTTCGGCGCCGATCACCCGCGTGTCCTGCTCAATCTCGGCGGCATGGCGAACATGACATATGTTCCGCGCCGCGCGGTCGAGGATGGCATGTTCGCGTTCGACACCGGCCCTGGCATGGCGATCATCGATGGCCTCGCGAGGATCGTGTCTCCCGGGCTGCCCTATGATCTCGATGGCTCGCTCGCCGCGAGCGGCTCGGTCGACTCGGCCGCGCTCGCGCGCAGACTCACCGATCCGTACTTCAGCATGGCGCCGCCCAAGAGCACGGGCAGGGAACGCTTCGGCGCCGGGTATGCTCGAGCCCTCGCGAATGACGTCCCTGGCCCCGATGGTGTCCGCACCGCGGTGGAGCTCACCGCGGCGAGCGTCGCCGACCAGATCCGGCGCTTCACGCCAGCGCGCGTCGAGGTCGTCGCCTCCGGTGGAGGCTGCCATCATCCTGTCCTCTGGGAATCGCTGGTCCAGCGGCTTGGTGAGGAAGGCAGGGCGCTTCACCGCTTTGATGACCTCTTCTTCCCCGGCGACGCCAAGGAAGCCGTGGCGTTCGCGCTGCTCGCCTATCTGTGCGCCCATGGCCAGCCGGGGAATGTTCCCGTGGCGACTGGCGCCAGCGGTCACCGTGTCCTGGGCGTGATCACTCCCGCATGACCTCCGGCAGACTGTTGATGCCGGCGCTCCACTGGCGCGAAGGGGAAGCGTTCTCCCACGAGGAATCGACCATCGCCGCGGCACTCGAGCTGGGCGCTGGCGGGTTCGTGCTCTTTGGCGGCACCGACGATGACGTTCGCTCCCTGACGAAGTCGCTCCGCGACCGCGCCGGCCGTCCGCTCCTGATCGGGTCGGACCTCGAGCGGGGCGCCGGCCAGCAGGTGCGAGGGCTCGCTGAGCTTCCGCCCCCGCTCGCCCTCGCATCACTGAGCGAGCAGTCGGTGATTCGTGGCGCGGGACTCCTCACAGCCGTCGAGGCCCTCGAGGTGGGGATCAACTGGGTCTTCGCCCCGGATGCCGATCTCGATATCGAGCCGCTCAACCCGATCGTGCAGACGCGCTCTTTCGGTGAGGATCCCGCGAAGGTCGCGGAGTGCGTCGCGTCATGGGTCGCTGGGTGTGAGGTGGGTGGCGCGCTCGCCTGCGCCAAGCACTTTCCAGGGCACGGCAGGACCCGCGTCGATTCCCATGACACCATGCCAGTCGTGAACGCGAGCTTGGCAGAGCTGCGCACCCATGACCTGGTTCCGTTCGCCGCTGCCATCGACGCCGGGGTGAGCAGCATTATGACGGCCCATGTCGCGTTCCCTGCGCTCGATCCGTCGGGCACTCCCGCGACGCGGTCGGAGCCGATTCTCCGCATGCTGCGCGAGGAGATGGAATTCGGGGGACTGATCGTTTCCGATGCCCTGACCATGGCGGGGGCGCTCACCGGCGGCCCCGGCGCCGCGGCCATCGCCGCGGTCTCGGCCGGAGTCGATGTGCTCCTCGATCCGTCCGATCCCGCCGCAATGGCCGCGGCGCTCGATGCCGAAGCGACGCGCAACGGGGCGCTGCGCCGCCGGCTCGAGGCATCCATTGCCCGTCTGGAATCCGTCGCGGCCGCTGCCGAGACCGACGCCGGAGACTTCGTCGCGAGTCACGATTCTGCCCCCGCACTCGGGGACTGGCTCCTGAGCCGTCCGCTTGCTCGCGGCATCGGCCCGCGCTTCAGTGCGCCGCTCGATCTCGTGGCCCTCGACGACGACCTCGAGGGGAAGTATCCGCCTTCGACCAGGAGCGACATCCTCGCGGAGGAGCTTCGCAAGTCCGGCGTGGCCCTGGGCCCGGGGGGCAGCAGGATCGTCGCGGTGTTCGCCGAACCCCGCGCTTCCAAGGGCCGCGCCGGCCTGGGAGCGAAGGTGAAGGAGGCCCTCCGCACATCGTTGCCCGATGCGCGACTCGTCATCGTCTTCGGTCATCCTCGACTGGTCAATGAGATTCCCGCGGGTCCGCCGGTGCTGCTCGCCTGGCACCGGCAGGGATTGATGCAGGCCGCCGCGGCGCGGTGGCTCCGCGAGCGGCTGTCCTGACGCTACTGTCGCATCCAACCGCGGATCGCTGAAGTGGGGATCGCGGAGAGTGGTGCCGAACCGCCCTCGCCGGTCGCGATCACCCCGATGAGCTGTCCAGCGGCATTGAACACCGGACTGCCAACCCAGCCCGTCACGCCGTAGCCCTCGATCTCGAGCCGCTTCTCGCTTGCCGCGGTGAGGGTGCCGGTGATGACCGACGCGCGCAGTCCGTCTCGCTGCCAGGTCGGCCCTCCCTGCTCCGGGCCCTCCGGGAAGCCGAACACGATCACGGGCTGGCCCGTCACCGCGACCGAGTCTCGCACTTCCGCCACGGGAAAGACGTGCCCCCAGGCCAGGACCCGGAGGAGGGCGAGTCCCGTGGCAGGCTGTTCGGCGATCACCCGCGCGCGCCACCCCTGGTTGCTACCGTTGAATCCCACCGCGATCCGTTCGGCGGGCGCGCCGGTGCTGTCGAGCAGCGCCGCCCGATTCGTGACGACCCAGCCGGTGTCCGCGCTTACCCGAAGGACGAACCCTGTGCTCCGCGTTCGCCCTCCGCCAGTCGACTGCGCGAATACCATCGTGATCGCGCGGCTGTTCGCGGTGACGATGGGCGTCGCGTCGAACAGCGCCGCGCTGAGAAGCGGCGCGTGCGCGTCGAGCCCCTGC
>DATEOL010000129.1:0-10133 GCA_035274025.1 Gemmatimonadales bacterium
AAATCCCCGTAGGTGAAACTCATGAAATCCTTCCTCTTCGCCTCCCTGCTGGCCTGGTTCTGCATGGCGCGGGTGTGGCCTCCTGGCTTCGAGTCGGATTCGCCGGCCCAGCAGCCCCCCGGTCCCGAGCTCGTCTCGGTCGACTGGCTCAAGCAGCACCTGACCGACCCGAACCAGCTCATCGTCCACATCGCAATGGAGCGTTTCGAGTATGATGGGGGGCACGTCCCCGGATCCGTGTTCGTCCCCATGGGCGAATTCCACGGCCACGGTGACAAACTTCCCGCGCCCGAGGCGATCGCCACGGCGCTCGGCCGCTACGGCATCACCAACGACAAGCGCGTCGTCCTCATCGGCGACCCGATGAGCACCGCCATCCTTTTCGTGGGCCTCGACTATGTCGGTCATGCCGCAAAGACCGCGGTGCTGGACGGTGGCCTCGGCGCCTGGCGCGCCGCGGGCAACGCCACCTCCAGGGAATCCGTGGCCGCCAAGCCGGGCACGTTCGTGCCGACGGCGAGCAATGACATGATCGTCGATGCGAAATGGGTAAAGGCGAACCTGGGCAACAAGCGCGTGGCACTCCTCGATGTGCGCACCAAGGCCGAGTTCGATGGAACGGCCCAGGAGAGGCTGCCGCGCCGCGGGCACATCCCTGGTGCGCAGTATGTCCCCTGGCTCGCCACCTTCGACGCCCGTGACCTCAAGAAGGACGCCTCGGGCGAGCCGGTCGACCTGGCCCCGGAAATGGCGAGATTGCTTCCGAAGGCGGAGCTGCAACAGCTCTTCGCGAGCGCTGGGGCCAGGAATGACGGGCTGATCGTGGCCTACTGCACCGTCGGCATGCGGGCAAGTCACCTGTACTTTGTCGCCCGGCTCCTCGGCCTCCCGACCAAGCTCTACCTGGGCTCGATGGCCGACTGGACGAAGGACGCGAACAACCCGGTCGTCGGCGTAAACAGCCAGTAACCACTGGCGGGCAGGCGGGCAGACGGGCAGGAACAGCTGACAATTCATGGAGGACTGACGAATGCTGATGCTCACCCTGTTGACGATCGCGACCGGAACCGACCGCCCGCCGGCCCGCCCGCCCGCCGGCCCGCCTGACCTGGCGATCCTGGTGTCGGTCGACTGGCTGTCCCAGCACCTGGGCGATCCCGACCTCGTCATTTTCCAGATCGGCGACGGGGCCTCCAAGCGCACCTACGACGCCGGCCATATCCCGGGCGCGCAGTTCCTCAATCCCTTCAGCGAGCTCGCCGCTCCGCAGGGTGGCGGCAGCGGGCTGGCGCTCGAGCTGCCCCAGGTGGCCCAGCTCGACTCGGTCCTCGAGGCGAAGGGCGTCAGCAACTCGACCCGCATCGTGCTCTATTCGGCGGACGAGTATTACTCCCCGACGTCGCGTGCCTTCTTCACCCTCGAGTACGCCGGCATGGCGGGCAAGGTCGTGATGCTCGACGGCGGGCTCGAGGCGTGGCGCGCGGCGGGCAAGCCGGTCGCGACCGAGGTGCCGACGCCAAAGCGCGGCAGCTTCACCCCGAGCCTCAAGCCCGAGATGGTCGTCGATGCCGCCTGGGTGAAGGACCATCTCCAGGACTCGAAGGTCCAGATCATCGACGCGCGGACCCCGAACTTCTACAACGGCGGCGAGACCCGGCAACCTCGCGTGGGCCGGATTCCCGGCGCGAGCAACGTCCCCTTCGGCACCGTCATCAAGGACGGCAGCACGACGTTCAAGGATCCCGCGACGCTCAAGTCGATCCTGCAGGCCGCGGGCGCGGCCGACGGCGACACCGTCGTCACCTACTGCCATATCGGCCAGCAGGCCAGCCTGGTCTGGTTCGCGGCGCGGCTCCTGGGCTATCAGGCCAGGCTCTACGACGGATCGATGCAGGACTGGAGTGCCCGTCGCGAGCTGCCGATCGAGGCTCCGCCGCCGACCGTGCGCGATTCGATGTTGGTCACCGCCGACTGGCTCAAGGCGCACCTCAGTGACAGCAACGTCGTCGTGCTGCACGCCGACCGGAACCGCACCGCGTTCGATGAGGCGCACATTCCCCTCGCGCGGTTCGCGGACTGGGCCGCCTTCACCACGAAGAACGAGACGCTCACGACCGAGATGCCGGCCATGGAAGCGCTCGGCGCGTGGGTCCAGACGCTGGGACTCCGTCCCAACCAGCGGATCATCATCTACGGGGATCCGGTGCCGGCGGCGCGGCTCTACTTCACGCTGGAATACCTGGCGCTCTCGAACCGCGCGTCGATCCTGGATGGCGGACTCGCGGGATGGAGGGCAACGGGGGGTGAAGTCACCGCGAAGCCCATCGAATTCGAAAAGTCGACCTTCCAGCCCCGGTTCGTGTGGCGCGAGCTGATTGTGAATTCGGACTTCGTGAAGAGCCGACTGGGCGATTCGACGACGGCGATCATCGACGCGAGAAGCCTCGATGAGTACAAGGGGAACAAGGGACCGGCGGATCTCAGGCCCGGGCACATCCCCGGGGCTGCGTCACTTGACTGGACCACCCTGGTCGACAACGGAAAGTTCAAGTCGCCGACGGTCCTGCGAGGCATGTTCGAGCAGGCCGGCGTGGCAGCAGGTGACGACCTGATCATCTACTGCCATTCGGGAGCGCGGTCGTCGGTCGACTGGTTCGTCGCGAAGTACCTGGGCTACCGGCCGAGGATGTACGATGGGTCGATGGAAGACTGGAGCCGGAAAGCGGAGCTGCCGGTAGAGAAATAGCCGGGAAGGCGGGAGGACGGGAGTGCTGCTCGTCCAGTTCCTCCCGCCCTCCCGTCCTTACGCCTTCCCGGCCACGAACTGCGCCGTTTCCGTCGACTCGGCCAGCGCCGTCGTCGACGCCAGCCCGCCCGTGATCGTCTGCAGCACCGCGTCGAAGTATCCGGTCCCCACCTCACGCTGGTGCCGGGTCGCGGTGTAGCCGTCCTTCTCCGACGCGAACTCCGCCTCCTGCAGCTTGGAGTACGCCGCCATCCCGCGATCGCGGTAGTCGAGGGCCAGCTCGAACATGCCGTGGTTGAGCTGGTGGAACCCGGCCAGCGTCACGAACTGGAATTTGTAGCCCATCGCGCCCAGCTCGCGCTGGAACTTCGCGATCGTCGCCTCATCGAGGTGACGCTTCCAGTTGAATGACGGCGAGCAATTGTAGGCCAGCAGCTTCCCCGGGAACTCTGCGTGAATCGCCTCGGCGAACTGCTTCGCTTCCTCGAGATCCGGCGTCGATGTCTCGCACCAGATGAGATCCGCGTAGGGGGCGTAGGCCAGCCCGCGCGCGATCGCCATTGTGATTCCCCCGGTGATCCGGAAGAAGCCTTCGGGCGTGCGCTCACCGGTGAGGAACGGCTGGTCACGCGCGTCGATGTCGCTGGTGAGCAGCTTGGCGCTGTCCGCGTCGGTCCGCGCGACCAGGATCGTCGGCACGTCGAGGACGTCGGCCGCAAGCCGCGCGGCGACCAGCGTCCGGATGAATTGCCCGGTCGGCAGCAGCACCTTGCCGCCCAGGTGACCGCATTTCTTCTCGCTCGAGAGCTGGTCTTCAAAGTGGACGCCCGCGGCGCCGGCCTCGATCATCGCCTTCATCAATTCGAACGCATTGAGCGGACCGCCGAAGCCCGCCTCCGCGTCGGCGACGATCGGGACCAGCCACTCACGGGACGTCTCACCAGCTTCGGCGCGCTCGATCTGGTCAGCCCGCAGCAGCGCCTGGTTGAGGCGCCGCACCACCGACGGCACGCTGTTGGCGGGATACAGGCTCTGGTCGGGATAGGTCTGGCCCGAAAGGTTGGCATCCGCGGCCACCTGCCAACCCGAGAGATAGATCGCCTTGAGCCCCGCCTTCACCTGCTGCACCGCCTGGCCACCGGAGAGCGCGCCCAGGGCGTTGATGTAGTCCTCGGAGGTGAGCAGGTCCCACAGCCGCTGCGCGCCATGCTCGGCGACGGTGTGCGCGATGCGGAGGGAGGGACGCAGTCGGTCTACCTGCTGGCTGTCGTAGGGACGAACGACGCCGCTCCAGCGGTCCGCCCCGGCGTTGGGTTTGCGGTCGATCATGACGCCAATCCTTCCTTCTGGGCTACAGGGGTTAGTCCAGCAGTTCGTACGCGGGAATCGTGAGAAACTCGGCGCAGTCGGCGTCGAGAGTCAGGCTTCGGAACAGGGTCGCGGCTTCGTCGTAGCGTCCGTCGTCGAAGCGCGCTTCTCCCACTTCATTCGCGATGACACGCAGCTGTTCGTCGATCGCCCGCCGCACCAGGCCTGGCGTGACCGGACGGCCGTCGTCGAGCAGGGCCACATGCCGGAGCCACTGCCAGATCTGGGTCCGCGAGATCTCCGCCGTGGCCGCGTCTTCCATCAGGTGGTAGAGGGGCACGCATCCGGTCCCGCGAATCCACGATTCCAGGTAATGGATGCCGACGCGGATGTTGTGACGCAGGCCCGCTTCGGTCCGGGTGCCCTCTGGGACCGCCAGGAGTTCTGCCGCCGTGACCTGCACGTCCCCGCGAAGCACCCCGAGCTGGTTTGGGCCCCTCATGCGCGACTCGAACTCGGCCCGCGCGATCGGGACCAGCCCGGGATGCGCGACCCAGGTTCCGTCATGGCCGTCGCCAGCCTCGCGCGCCTTGTCGGCCCGGACTCGCGCCAGCGCCTGCTCGTTGGCCTGGACGTCGTTCTTGATGGGGATCTGCGCGGCCATGCCGCCCATCGCGTGGGCACCGCGCCGGTGACAGGTCTTCACCAGCAGCTGGGTGTACGCCCGCATGTTGGGTTGCGTCATCGTCACCTGCGAGCGGTCGGGCATGACCGCCGCGGGGTCGTCTTGGCGCGCCTTGATGGTGCTGAAGATGTAGTCCCAGCGGCCGCAGTTGAGTCCGGCCGAATGCTGCCTCAGCTCGTAGAGGATCTCGTCCATCTCGAACGCGGCGGGCAGGGTCTCGATCAGCACCGTCGCGCGGATCGAACCGGCGGGAACGCCGAGCAGCTCCTGCGCCCGGAGGAACACGTCGTTCCACCACCGGGCCTCTCGATGGCTTTCGAGCTTCGGGAGGTAGAAGTACGGACCAGTCCCCCGGCGAAGCAGCTCGGTCGCGTTGTGATGGAGGTAGAGACCGAAATCCACCAGCGATCCGGGCGCGACCACACCATCGACGACGAGATGACGCTCGGGAAGGTGAAGGCCGCGGGGACGCACGAACAGCACCGCGGGCCTCTCGGCGAGGGCGTACTGCTTGCCCGAGGCCGGATCGGTGTAATCGATGGTGCGCCGCACCGCGTCGCGCAGGTTGGCCTGGCCACTCACGACGTTGGACCAGGTCGGGCTGGTCGCGTCCTCGAAGTCGGCCATGAAGACATCGGCACCCGAGTTGAGCGCGTTGATCACCATCTTGCGATCGATCGGCCCGGTGATCTCGACGATCCGCCGCGCGAGATCGGCCGGGACCGGAGTCACGCGCCATTCGCTCTGCCGAATGGCGGTCGTCTCCTGGAGGAACTCGAGCTGTTCACCTTCGGCCCAGCGGCGGCGACGTTCGACCCGCGCCGCGAGCAATTCCTCCAGTCGAGGCCGGAACTCGCGAACCAGCTTGCCCACGAAGTCGAGCGCCTCAACCGTGAGGACCTTGCTCCCTTCGGGGACGAACGGGCCGACGACCTCAACCAGAGGCCGCGGGGGGGCTGACATGACCATAGAAACACAGTAACAAAATAGATGCTTAAGTCAAGTAACATATTGCGGCATAATATGTTACATGATTACACCTGAGAAGTAACCTTTGTAATGTTGTATTATTTGTAAACTTTCGGACCACACCCATGCCCGGCCCAATTCAGTACGGCGCCAGAATTCGCCGCCTCCGGCAGAACCGCGGACTCACCCAGGCCGCACTCGCCGAGCGGCTGGGCGTCTCCACCGCCTATCTCAACCTCCTCGAAAACGACCGGCGACGCCTGACGCCCGATCTCCTGATCCGGCTTACCCGCGTGCTGGGGATTGGGGTCGATGAGTTCGGTCCGGGCGACGATGCCCGCATCGTCGCGGACTTGGAGGAGGTCTTCAGCGAGCCACTGTTCGAGGAGGGTCCGGTCGACCGGCGCGACGTGGAGGCGCTGGTGGTGGAACGTCCCGCCATCGCCCGGGCGGTGTTGCGGCTGCACCAGGCGTACACCACCGCGCGCGGCTCGACCGAGTCCCTGGCGGCACGCGCCATGGAAACGAGCGACCTCGCCGCCATCGATCGCGTGCGCCTCTCCTCGGAGCAGGTCTCCGAATTCATCCAGCGACACATGAACCACTTCCCCCAGCTCGAGACCGCGGCCGAGCAGCTCTGGCGCGACGCCCGGCTCGACCTCGAAGGGCTGTATACTGGAATGACGGCGCACCTGGAGCAGCGGCACGGCGTGAACGTGCGGATTCTCAAGGTGAGCGAGCTGCACGGCGCCGTGCGGCGGTTCGACCCGGTGCGGAAGGAGCTGCTGCTCTCCGAGACGCTTCGCCGTGGTTCCAGGAATTTCCAGCTCGCTGCCCAGCTCGGCCTCCTCACCTGCCGGGATACGATCGCCGATCTGACCGATGCGCCCGAATTCACCTCGGATGAATCGCGGGCGCTGGGACGGCTGGCGATGGCGAGCTATTTCGCCGCCGCTGTGCTTATGCCCTATGGCGATTTCCTGCGGAACACCGAGGAAGTGCGCTACGACATCGAGCTGCTCGGGCACCGGTTCCGGGTGGGCTGGGAACAGGTCTGCCATCGCCTCACCACGCTGCGCCGCCAGGGGAGCGAGGGGGTGCATTTCCATCTGGCGCGGGTAGACATCGCGGGGAACATCTCGAAAAAGTTCAGCGCGACGAGCGTACGGTTCCCGCGCTTCTCGGGGCTCTGTCCGCTCTGGAATGTCCACGCGGCGTTCCTCCAGCCGGGACGCATCCGGGTGCAGCTCTCGAGGCTTCCCGACGGAAACGCCCTCTTCTCGGTGGCACGCACGGTCCAGCGCCACGCGGGCGGATATCACCAGCCGACGGTCCTCTATTCAGTAGGTATCGGTTGTGATGTCGCGGAAGCAAAGCGGCTGGTCTATGCGGACGGAATGGACCTGGAGAACCTGAGCGCCGCGGTTCCGATCGGCGTCTCGTGCCGGGTTTGCGAGAGGACCAATTGCCAGGCCCGGGCGTTTCCGTCGCTGCAGTTCCCGTTGCGGATTGACGAGCATGTGAGGGGAGTGTCGTTCTTCGCGCCTGCGAACTAGGCGGGCAGGCGGGCGGGCGGGCCCATCGGCCCGCCTGCCCGCCCCATTGACAAACTGACCCGCTGCTAGGAATTTAGCATCTGCTGGTTTTCTAGCAGAGGATCGAAATGCCCCGAGCAACACCACTCGACCTGAGCCGCCGCGAGCGGCAGATCATGTCCGCTCTCTACCGGCTCGGCCCCGCCACCGCCGCCGAAGTCCTCGAGGCGATCCCGAATCCGCCCAGCTACAGCGCGATCCGGGCCCACCTCCGGGTGCTGGAGGAGAAGGGCCACGCCCAGCACGAGGACGACGGGACCCGGTACGTCTATCGCCCCACGATCCCCCGCGAACGGGCCCGGCGGGGCGCGCTCCAGGACATGGTGCACACCTTTTTCGATGGCTCGGCGTCTCAAGCTGTGGCCGCCCTGCTCGACAGTTATGCCAACATTTCGAAGCCCGAGCTCGAGAAGCTCATGAAGCTGATCGAAGCGGCGCGTTCGGAGGGACGATGATCACGCTCGCGACACTGATTCCGATGGCCGCCAAGGGCGCGCTGGTCCTCCTCGCCGCGACGATCCTTGCGCTGGTCCTGACCCGTCGCTCGGCGGCGATCAGGCACATGGCCTGGACCGGCGGCTTGTTTGCTCTCTTGCTGCTGCCGTTCCTGTCATTCGCCCTGCCCCGGCTTCGCATTCCCACCCCACTCCGGCTCGCGGAAACGTCCCCGCGCGAGATCCCTCGCCTCCGCTTTGCTCCGGCTCGGGATGACGAGGTACCCGCCCCAGCGAGCGTGCCGGTGGTCGCGGCGCCGCCAAGCACACCGCCGGCCGAGGTTGTTACACCCGCGATTGCTCCGGCTCTGGAACTACCCGCCAATCCGCCCGTCCGCCTGCCCGCCGAAATCCTGGTGCTCGGATGGCTCGCCGGTGCGAGTCTCATGATCGGCTGGCTGGTGTTCGGGCACGTCCGCGCTCGCGCGATTGCCCGGGCCAGCAGCATCTCACTCGCGCCGGAGTGGACCGGCCTTCTCGAGGGTGCCCGGATGGAGGCAGGCATCACCCAGGAGGTCGAGATCCGCGAATCCGAGTTCCTGGCGGTGCCGATCACCGTCGGATTCTTCCAGCCCATCATCGTTGTTCCGGCCGAGGGTCGCGAGTGGAGCAGCGAACATCGCGCCGACGTGCTGGTCCACGAGCTGGCCCACATCGCGCGACGCGACACGCTGACGCACAGCATCGGCTGGGTCGCCTGCGCGCTGCACTGGTTCAATCCGCTCGCATGGCTCGCGCTCTATCGCGCCCGGGTCGAGCGCGAGCATGCCTGCGATGACGTGGTACTCTCGTCGGGCGCGCGTCCTTCGGCCTACGCGCAGGAGCTGCTCACCACCGCGCAGCTCGCCCAGATCCCGCTCGGCGCGGGCGCGGCGAGTCTCGCAATGGCGCGGAAGTCCCAGCTCACCGGGCGGCTCCTCGCGATCCTGGACAAGGACCGTCAGCGCGGACCGGCGTCGGTTCGGGCAGCCGGGGTTGTGATGGTGCTCGGCCTGACTGTTGTGTTGCCCGTCGCGGCACTGGCTCCCACTGAAGCGGCGGTTGGGACGGTTGAGGCGGTTGGTGCCGACCTTGCAGCGATCGAAGAAGCCCCGATCGTGGCCTTGCCCCGAACCACGTCATCCGCCCCAACCGCCTTAACCGCCCCAACCGCCTTAACCGCCCCACCCGCCCCAACCGCCGGCGCGTGCCCGCGCAACAAGGGCGACAAGGGCGCGCGCGAGGTCAACCTCACGCGATCCATGAAGATCAGCGGCCAGGGCAACGCGGAGGATGGGAGCGGCAACAGCTGGACGGTGTGGAGCGGCACCGACTGTTACGTAAAGATCCGGCTCTCTGGCAAGGTCAAGTTCAACGCGGACGAGACCGACGTCTCCGACCTGTCGCGTGGCGGCAGGATCGAGTTCACCTCCGCCGAGGGCCGTAACGAGCGGGCCTACACGGTGAAGGAAGAGAATGGCGAGCTGGTCCGGCGCTACACCGAGAACGGCCGCGAGACATCGGTCACCGATGAAGTCGCAAAGTGGCGAGGCGAGCTGATTCTCGCGTACATCCGCCAGAGCGCGTACGACGCCGAGGGTCGCACCAGGCGGATCATGGCGGCGCGCGGAGTCGATGGTGTGCTGGCCGAGGTCGACCAGATCACGTCCGACTACGCGGCGGGCCGCTACTTCGGCGCCATCATCGCGGGCTCGAAGCTCGACGACGCAACGACCGCCCGTGTCGTCTCGGCGGCCGGTCACCATCTCGAGTCCGACTACGAGCTCGGCAAGGTCCTCAAGGCTGTCCCCGCCTCCTCCCTGGGCGGACCGGCCGCGCTCGGTGCGTATGTCGAGGCGACCGGATCGATCGAATCGGACTACGAGCTGGGCCGCACCCTCGCCCGGGTTCTCTCGTCGGGACCGCAAAGCCAGGAAGTCACCAGGGCGTTGCTCAAACGCGCCAGCACCATGGACTCGGACCATGAGCTCGCCGAACTGCTCCTGGGCCTGGTCGCGACCGGTACGGTGCAGGGTGACGCGACGGTGGCGTACATCGACGCGATTCCAACGATCGAGTCAGACTACGAGAAGCAGCGGGTGCTGACGGCGATCGCGCCGGCGCTCGCCGGCAACCCCCGGATGATGGTGCAAGCGCTTCGCACCGCGGCGACCATCGAGTCGGATCACAGCCTGAGCGAGTACCTGAAGCAGTTCCTCACCGTGACGACACTCTCGGGCGAGCTGATCGCGCCGTTCTTCGAGGCGGTCGCGTCGATCGAGTCGGACTACAACCAGCAGGAAGTGCTGGTCGCCGCGCTGGGCCGGAGCTCGGGTCCCGAGGTGGTTTCCCAGGTC
>DATEOL010000130.1:0-13482 GCA_035274025.1 Gemmatimonadales bacterium
CGGGCGCCGCTCCCGCGTCAATCGTTCCGCTTCCGCCCTGCGCCACGCGTCCACCGCTGCGTGGTTGCCGGACTTGAGGACATCCGGCACCGCCAGGCCGCGATACTCCGGCGGCCGCGTGTAACTGGGCGGGCTCAGCAATCCATCATAGTGCGAATCGCTGCTCGCCGATTCGTGATCACCCAGCGCGCCCGGCAGCAGCCGAACCACCGCGTCAACCACCGCGAGCGCCGCGGGTTCACCGCCCGACAGCACGAAGTCCCCGATCGAGACTTCTTCCGCGCCGAGCAGGTCGACCACCCGCTGGTCCACGTCCTTGTAATGCCCGCAGAGGATCGTGAACCGCGACTCCAGCGAGAGCCGCACCGCGTCGGCGTGGCGGAACGTCCGCCCTCGCGCCGACATGAGCAGCACCGGTCCCGGCGCGCCCAGCGACTCCACCGCTTCCACGAACGGCTCCGGCTTCATCACCATGCCGGCGCCACCACCGTACCCGTAATCGTCCACCGTGCTGTGACGATCGTGGGTGAAATCCCTGAGCTGCACCAGGCGATATTCCACCAGCTTCGCCTTCGCCGCGCGCCCCGGAATGCTCGCCTGGAGAAACGGCTCCAGCACCTCGGGAAACAGGGTCACCAGGTTGACCACGAGCATCGAGCGTCCCCGGTCAGCTACCGTCCTCGAGCCCCTCGGGCAGCTGCACCACCAGCCGCCGCGCCGCGCGATCGAGCTCGGTCACCAGCTCCTTGCGGAACGGAAGCAGCCATTCCCGCTTCGATCCCTGCACCTCGAGGGTGAGCCCTGCCGGCAATTCGTACCAGGCGGTCACCAGCCCAAGGGGTTTTCCCGCACGGTCCAGAACCGAGAACCCCGGCAACTCATCCAGGTAGACCTCGCCCTCTTCAGGCGGGACGAGCTGCTCGGCGTCTGCCGCCAGGAACGCACCGTTCCATCCCTCCACGTCCTCCCGCCGTCCCCGCTCCTTGAACGCCACCAGCCATTCCCGGTGATAGCCGCGCGACCGCGAGATCTCGAGCGGTCCGGCTACCACCTCACCGGCGAGGTCAATGACCCACACCGACCGCCCGGGGGCGAACACCTGATCCGGCTGGTCGGTGAGGGGGAAGATCGCGCAGTCTCCCTTGAGACCGTGCGGCTTCCGGAACCTCGCGACTACCAGCCGGCGCACCGCCGGCCCGGTCAAGCGCGCGCGATGACCCCGGCCTGCTTGAAGAGCGACTCCACCGTCTCGGACGGCGTGGCGCCCTTCGCCAGCCAGGCCTTGGCCTTGTCGGCGTCGAGCGAAATCTTCTCGCTCGGCTTGGCCTTGGGATCGTAGGTGCCGATCACCTCGATGAAGCGCCCGTCGCGCGGATCGGTCCGCTCGGCGACGACGATACGGTAGAGCGGAATCTTTTTCCGGCCAACGCGGCGCAAACGAATTCTGGTTGCCATGAATATCCTGTGTACGGTCTACGGTTCACATCTTGCCGAACGGGAGCCGCATGCCTGGCTTTCCCGCGCCCTTCATCATCTTCTTCATCTGGTTGAACTGCGCCACCAGCTGATTCACTTCCTGGACCGGCCGCCCCGAGCCCTTCGCGATGCGAAGCCGGCGGGAGCCGTTGAGCAGGTCCGGATCGGCGCGCTCCTTCTTCGTCATGCTGAGCACGATCGCTTCGACGTGCTTGACCCGCTTCTCGTCGAGGTTCGCGGCCTTGAGCATGGCCGGGTTCACGCCCGGCAGCATCCCCAGCACGTTCTTGAGCGGACCCAGCTTCTGCATCGACCGCATCGCCGCGAGGAAGTCGTCCAGGTCGAGTCCCTTCTTCGAGACCGCCTTGCGCGCCAGCTTCTCGGCTTCCTTCGCGTCGACTGTTTCCTGCGCCTTCTCGACCAGCGTGAGCACGTCGCCCTGCTGGAGGATCCGGCCCGCGAGACGCTCCGGATGGAACGGCTCGAGCGCGTCGAGCTTTTCTCCCACGCCGACATACTTGATCGGCGCGTGGGTCACGCCGTAGATCGACAGCGCCGCGCCACCGCGCGAGTCGCCGTCCATCTTGGTGAGGATCACGCCCGTGATGCCGAGCGCCTCGTGGAACCCCTGCGCGATCCGCACCGCATCCTGGCCGGTCATGCCGTCGGCCACCAGCAGGATCTCGTGCGGCTTGACCGCGGCCTTGATGCGGGCAAGCTCGCCCATCATCTCGTCGTCGATCTGCAGCCGGCCCGCGGTGTCGACAATCACCGTTCTGGCTCGCGCCTTGTTCGCCGCTTCGACCCCCGCCTTCACGAGACGAACCACGTCCGCCTGGCCGCCTGTCCGCCCGTCCGCCTCGGAGTAGACCCCGACGCCAACCTGCTCGCCCAGCGTGATCAGCTGGTCGATCGCCGCAGGGCGATAGACGTCCGCGGCGACGAGGAACGGCGCCTTCTGCTCGTTCTTGAGCCGGCGAGCCAGCTTGCCCGCGGTCGTCGTCTTGCCCGATCCCTGGAGCCCGACGACCAGGATGATGGTCGGCGGCACCGAGGCAAACGCGAGTGGCGCCTGCTTCTCGCCGAGCAACGCGACCAGCTCGTCGTACACAATCTTGACGAGCTGCTGTCCCGGCCTGACCGCCTTCAGGACTTCCTGGCCGGTGGCCTTTTCCTGGACCCGCTCGAGAAACTGGCGGGTGAGATCGAAGCTGACGTCAGCTTCGAGCAGGCAGCGGCGAATCTCACGAAGCCCCTCGCGAACGTCGTCCTCGGAGAGGACGCCTTTGCCCGTGAGCTTTCGGAGGGTATCCGAAAGCGTGGACGAGAGCGCTTCGAACATAAGCCTTTAAATCTACGCGACTTGGGGGGGATTCTCAACTGGGGGACCGAAGGACCGAAAGACCTAAAGACCGAAGGAAAGTGCAGCTCTTTAGGTCTTAGGTCTTTGGAACGTGCTCCACGCGGACGCCGGGGCGGCTGCCAAGGGCGATCGATTCAACGGTTACCTGGTAACCCGGCCTCGCCAGCTTCTTAAACCCTTCCTCCGCAGCGGCTTGGAACCGGTCCCGCTGCGGCTCCGCATCCCAGGCCGTGAGCCACACGAGACCCGGACCACCGGGAGTCTCATATACCCGGTACCGATCCCCACCCCAGCCGATCGCCCGGTCGAGACCAGTCACAGCTGCCCCCCGGAACGAGGCCAGGAGGATCTGGGTCTCGAGCTCGCCAAAGGTGTCCTCGAACAACACCTTCGCCGTTGAATCCTCAAACCGCACGGTGACCGGCTGGTCGGCCGGGTAGCGATCGGGATGGAGGACCTGCTCGGTCGACATGGGCAGCTCGCCGCGGGCCGGCAGTGGCGGATGCTTCGTCAGGGCCCACCAGCGCATGAACTCCGCGCCTGATACATACGGAAAGATCAGCGACTCCCGAAGGATGAGCGGTGCCTTCGCGAAGATCGGCATCGAGGACTGAGACGTGCGGACCTGCTCCTTGTAGGTGTCCCAGAATTCCTGGGTGTGAATCACGTCGACGCCGGGGGCCAGCAGCGCGATGGATGCGAGGGTCGCGTGACCCTCGAGCACCGCCTGGGTCGCGGCAGTGCGATCACCATCACCCTTGGTGGACATCAGGCTATCGAGCGGGAGGTACTGGTGCTGCAGCGCGTGTACCAGCTCGTGCGCGAGGATCAGGCGAAGCTGGGTGCGGTCCCCGCCTTCGACGCCGTAGAGCGTGCTCGTTTCAGGATCGTAGTATCCGGCGACCTGCTCTCCGTAGAGGTCGAGGAGCAGCTTTTCGAGATCGAGCGTATCGGGCAGGAGTCCGAACAGGCGATACGCGGCCTGCATGCCGTCACGCTTCGACTGGGGAAACTCCCGGTCGAGACGGCCGAGGATATAGCTGCGCACCGCATCCTTCGACACCATCTGGGAGCGCGGCGTGGTCTTGAATGGAAGGCCGACCGACTGCTCGACGCCGGGCCGGAGCGAATCCACGAGGCCGGCAATGTCGAACCCGGCCTTCGGCATCTCGCCGCGGCACGCGGAGCAGAGGAGCACCGCCGCGGCGAGCCGCCGGAGCTCAGACTGCGCCGATGAACCGGAGGTAGAGATCGACGAGGGCATGGCCCGCAAGGTAGGTGATGGCCGCGCCCATCGCGAGGAAGACGCCGAACGGCACCAGCTTCTTGTTGCCCATCATGTTGAGCGGCACATAGACGATCGATCCGGCGGCCGCTCCCAGGAACACCGTCATCAGCACGCCGGGCCACCCCAGGAACGCGCCGATCATCGCCATCATCTTGATGTCGCCGCCGCCCATCGCCTCGTCGGGCTGCCCTTCCCCGCCCACCATGCCCATCCGCTTGCCGAGCCAGGTCCCGGCCGCGGCAAATCCCCAGAGCAGGAAGAAACCGACCGCCGCTCCGATGAGCGCCACCTTGAGCGCCGCCCAGCCGCGAGCCAGCGCGATGACGAGACCCAGCACGAGCCCACCGAGCGACATCTCGTCGGGGATGATGTATTCACGGGCATCGGTGACGGCGATGCCGAGCAGGAGCGTGAAGAAGAATCCGCCGCGCACCATCTCGAGCGTGGGACCATTGTGCCACGCCATGAGAAACCAGATCGCGCCGGTCGCCAGCTCGACCAGCGGGTAGAGCGGACTGATCGGCAGGCCGCATCCGCGACATTTGCCGCGGAGCAAGATCCAGGAAACGACGGGAATATTGTCGTACCAGGCGATTCCCTTGCCGCAGCGCGGGCATTTCGAACGCGGGCTCACCACCGACTCGTTCTTCGGGAGCCGGACGATGCACACGTTGAGGAAGCTGCCGAACACCAGGCCGAAGAGGCCGGCAATGATCGCGGTCAGGAGCTCAGGCGTCACGGAGTGTCTCGTAGAGCAAGATCCCGGCCGCGATGCCGACGTTGAGGGACTCTGCGCCGGCGGCGAGGGGGACCCCCACGCGGCGGGTCGCCGCCTCGAGCAGCTGGGGACTCAAGCCGGCGCCTTCGTTGCCGACGACAAGGGCCACGGGGGACGCGCGACGGGCGACGGGGACGGCACTTCCTCCCGAGTCCGCGGCCCAGATCTCGGCCTTGTGTTTCGCCAGCCATCCCAGGACCGGGTCGGCGGGTGCCGGGACGACGGGAAGGCGGAAGGCGGCTCCCATGGTGGCGCGCAGCACCTTCGGGTTGTTGGCCTCCGCGGTGCCTGGAAGGGCAATCACGCCGGATGCTCCAAGTCCGTAGGCCGTGCGGATCATCGTGCCGACATTGCCGGGATCCTGAACCGCGTCCAGCACCAGCACGACGCCTTTTTTCCCCAGGTTGATGTCATCGAGCGTGTATCGCTTCGGCTCGATCACCACGATCACGCCCTGGGGATGCTCGGTCGCTGCGAGCTCGGCGAGCTCACGGTCGCCCAGGGTTTCGACCTTCACTGATCTCGCGCGCAGGTCCGCGGCCAGCGCGGCGCCGCGCGGTGTACCTTCCAGCGCCGGTGAGACGAGGGCCGCGCGAATCTTCAGTCCGTTCGCAACGACCTCCTCCACCAGGCGCACGCCTTCGGCGAGCGCGAGCCCGCGGCGCTCGCGGCCACGCTTGAGCTTGAGGTCACGAACCAGGGTTTCGAGTGACTGCATGACGATGCGAATCGCCCTCACGATCGCCGGCTCCGATTCCGGCGGCGGCGCCGGTATCCAGGCCGATCTCAAGACGTTCCAGCAGTTCGGCGTCTACGGGACTTCAGTGATCGTCGCGATCACGGCGCAGAACACGCGCGGCGTGCGAGCGGTGCACGACGTTCCGGGCGACATCGTGTCGGCGCAGCTGGGAGCACTCGCCGAGGACCTGCCTCCGCACGCCGTGAAGACCGGAATGCTTTCCTCTTCCGCTCTCGCCACCCTGGTCGCGACCACGATCCGGGCCAACCGATGGTCGAACTACGTGCTCGACCCCGTGATGGTCGCGACCTCGGGCGATCGCCTGCTCGACGCCGACGCGGAAGCCACGGTGGGCGCGGCGCTCCTTCCACTGGCCGCCATCGTCACGCCCAACCTGGACGAGGCCGCGATTTTATGCGGGTTCCCGGTGCGAGACCCCGTCGCCATGGAGAAGGCCGGGACCTACCTGCTCGGGCGGGGAGCAGGCGCGGCGCTCATCAAGGGCGGCCACCTGTCCGGCGACGAGCTGGTGGATGTCCTGGTGACTCCGGACGGTGTCCGCCGTTTTTCGCATCAGCGCATGGTGACGACGTCCACGCACGGGACCGGCTGCACCCTCTCCGCGGCGATCACCGCGTGTCTCGCGCTCGGCCTGCCACTTCAGGACTCGGTCGCCCGCTCGCTGGACTACCTCCAGCGTGCCATTGCCTCCGCACCCGGCCTTGGCTCGGGACACGGACCGGTGAATCACGCTATCGACGCGATGACGCCTTCCATGAGCTTGCCGACCCGGTCCCCCACGTGAGCCGCGACCTCCATCACTTCGGCGTGTGAGAGCTTTCCCACCACGCGACCGGCCGCGAGGTTGGTGACCGTCGAGAACCCCAGGCACTTCATGCGGCGCGCGCGCGCCGCGATCACTTCGATCACCGTCGACATCCCCACCGCATCGGCACCGGCCCGCTCGAGCCACAGAACCTCGGCCGGCGTCTCATAGCTCGGACCGAGCAGGCCCGCATAGACACCTTCTTCGAGGGCCAGGCCGTCTCGCGCGGCGGCTTCCTGGGCCAGGCGCCTGAGCTTCGCGTCGTAGGCCACCGACATGTCGGGAAAGCGCTGCTCGCCCGGAAGCACCGGACCCTCGAGCGGCGTGCGCCCGGTGAGGTTCATGTGATCACGAATCAACATCACCGTGCCGGGCGCGAACGTGGGGCGGATGCCGCCCGCGGCGTTGGTGACCAGCAGGTAGCGCGCGCCGAGGGCACCGAAGACGCGGACCGGGAGCGCCGCCTCGTCGGCCGTGTGGCCCTCGTACATGTGGAAGCGGCCGCTCTGCACGATGACCTGGCGCCCACCGAAGGTACCGGCGACCAGTTCGCCCCGATGGCCCTCGACGGTCGGTGCAAAGAAGCCGGGAATGTCGGCGTAGGAGATGCGCACCGCGTCGGTGACGCGATCGGCCACTCCTCCGAGGCCCGAGCCCAGCACGATGGCGATGTCCGGCCGGCGATCTCCCAGCCGCGCCGCGAGGGCCGCCGTGGCGGCCGCGATGGTCTCTCCCCGTCCACTCATGCGATCTCCTCGAGCTCGGCCTTCACCGCCGCGACCAGCGCCTGCTTTTCCGGCCATGGCAGGAACGCACTCGCGAATCCGTGCAGGATCATCCGGTCGATCTCCTCCCGGGTCACGCCCAGCTCGGTGTGCGCGAGCCAGTATTCATCCGTGAGCACGACGCCGCACATGAGCCAGCTGTCGGTGCAGAGGGTCACGTTGAGCCCGCGATCGAGATAGCGCCGCACCGGATGGCGGGACGCCTGCTCCACCGCGTGGGTCTGGAGGTTGCTCGTGATGTTGATCTCCACCGAGATCCGGCGGTCGCGCAGGTACGACTCGAGCTCCGGGTCCTCGAAGAGTCGCGTCCCGTGCCCGATCCGCTCGGCGTGACAGCGATGGATCGCTTCGGCGATCGACTCGGGGCCGGCGGCCTCACCGGCATGCACCGTGATCCCGAGACCACCCTTCGCGGCGATGTCGAACGCCTCCCCGTGCACACCGGGCATCCGTCCCGCCTCACCCCCGGCGAGGTCGAAGGCGACAACGCCGTGCCGGCGCATCCGAACCGAATGCTCGGCGATCTCGACGGAAGTTTCCGGCGAGAGATGGCGCAACGAGCAGTTGATGATGGCGGTGCGAACGCCGAATTCCTTTTCGCCGCGCGCGAACCCCCGGCGCTCGGCGAGGATCACCTCATCGAGGGAAAGCCCTTCCCGGGTGCTGAGGGCGGGACAGTACCGGACCTCGAGATAGCGCAGGTTGTCCAGGGCGGCGTCCTGCACCATCTCATAGGCGACCCGCTCGATCGCCTCGGGCGTCTGCAGGAGCGCGATCGTCACCTGGAAGCGGGTGAGGAATTCCTCCAGGTCATGCGCATTGTCGACGATCATGTATTTCCGGAGCGCCTCGGCGTTGCTCGCCGGAGGCGTAATGCCGGCTTGCTTCGCGAGGTCGAGCATGGTCGAAGGACGCAGCGAGCCGTCGAGGTGCACGTGCAGCTCCGCCTTGGGCAGGCGGCGCACCAGGTCACGCGTCAGCATCGGCCTCCGCGCCACGGCGCGCGCTTTTCACCAGGCGGAGAATCGCACCGGCGGCGAGCGGGGTGTCGGGATCGAGACGAATCCCCCGGCCGTCGGTGAGATAAGCCGTTCCGTCCTCGAGACGGGCAAGCACCGAGGGATCCCGGGCCGCGACAGCGTCGCGCGCGACCGATCCGGGCTCCACCTCCACCGCGACAGCATCGACGAACACGCGGAACATGGGTGCGGGAATCTAGCCAGCGGCGATCTGGCGATCTAGCGATCTGGCGATCGCGAGATGGCATTGCGCTGGAGGGCCCGGGGATGTATTCGTTTACCCGCATATGTCCGGGGCCGCTACCGATTTCCTTCTTGCTGTCGCCGAGCCGACCCGGATCCGGCTGGTCAACTGCCTTGCCGCGGCGCCCCTCTTTGTGTCGGATCTGCAGGCGATTCTCGAGCTGCCCCAGCCTACCGTCTCCCGCCATCTCACCGTGCTCCGGCACGCGGGGATCGTGCGGGACACGCCGGTCGGACAGTTCGTGCTGTACCGCCTCCACCGCAACGCGCGATATGAGCGCCTCCTCAACGCCGTGCTCGAGGGCCTGGCGCACGAGGAAGTCATGAAGAACGAACGCCAGCGCGCTCTGGAGCGGAGCAGGAACCGGACCCGCTCGGTGCTGGGCAGGGTTCCGGCATGACCCATCGCATCCTGGTGGTCGACGACGAGCCGGATATCACCGCGCTGGTCGCCTATCACCTCGCCAAGGCGGGGTACCGGGTCTCCACCGCGTCGAGTGGCGCCGAGGCGCTGCAGGCGGCCAGCGAGGAGCGGCCCGACGTGGTGGTGCTCGACCTGATGCTGCCCGGACTCTCGGGCTATGACGTGCTCAGCGAGCTTCGCAGCCGGGAAGAGACCAGGGACGTCGGGGTAATCCTGCTCACCGCGCGACGCGAGGAACTGGACCGGATCCGCGGTCTGTCGCTTGGCGCGGATGACTACCTCACCAAGCCGTTCTCGCCCCAGGAGCTGACCCTCCGGGTCGCGGCGGTGCTGCGGCGGCTGCAGTCTCCCGCGGTCGCGTCGGGGAACTCGATCACCGCGGGGGCGCTGGTGATCGACCGCTCGGCGCACCGCGTGCTGCTCGCGGGCCACGAAGTCGGGCTCACCGCGACCGAATACAGGCTCCTGCTCACCCTGGTGGAGCGGCGCGGGCGGGTGCAGACCCGGCCGCAGCTCCTCGAAACCGTGTGGGAGGCGCAACCCGATATCCAGACCCGCACGGTCGACATGCACGTGCAGCGGCTCCGCTCCAAGCTCGGTGAGACCGGTCGGCTCATCGAGACGGTGCGCGGATTCGGCTATCGCTTCCGGGCCACCGAACGGGCCAGCCGCGCCCGGTGAGAGTCGCCGCCCGTCTCCTTCTGGGCACGGTCGGCATCCTCCTGTTTGCCGTCATCGTGATGGTGTGGTCTTCGCGGACTGCGCTCCGGCGGCACCTCGAACTTCAACTCCAGGCCGACATCGAAGAAGAAGCGCGCCTGATCCAGGCCGCGCTGCCGGAGGATCCTGCGGCCTGGGGTCGGCTGGTCGGGCGCTGGGCCGCGCTCCGCACCCATCGGGTCACGCTGCTGGATCCTGCTGGACGGGCCGTCGCGGACAACCAGGTACCGCCGAGCGTGCTGGCGACCCAGGCGGACATGGCCGAGCTGCCCGAGGTGAAGGCAGCCCGGGAGGGGCGCACCGGCTTCAACGTCCGGTCCGATCCCGCGGAGCCGGCGCGCATCTGGGTCGCGGTGCCTGGCGCGCCGATCGTGCGCGTGGCGAGCGACCTCGCGGTACTGGAGCGCGCCGCGGGCCGGTCGCAGCGCGCGATTCTCTTCGGGGCGCTGCTCGCGTTCGGCCTGGGGACATTGCTCGCGCTGCTCGGTGGACGCGCGATCTCCGGTCCGCTGGAGCAGATGGCGCTGGCGGCGCGGGCGATTCCCACCGGGCAGAGTCCCCGCTTCCCGCGATCCGGCCTGAGCGAGATCGATCAGCTCAGCACGGCCCTTCGGCAGATGCAGCAGGAGCTGGCGGACCGGTTCGACGCGCTGCGGCGCGCCGGGGCGGAGTCCTCCGCGCTGGTCGACGCGATGGTGGAGGGAGTGCTCGCGTGTGACGAGCGGGGACGGATCGTCACCGCCAATCCCGCCGCGCGACGGTTGCTCGGATACCATGACACGGAGGGCATGCCCGACCTGCCCAGTCTCTTCCGGGTGAAGGCCGCGCGCGAGGTTGTGGACGCGACCCTGCGGGGCGATGCGCTGCAGGATCGCGAGCTCGAGCTCGACGGTCGCACTCTGCTGGTGAACTCGCGGCCCCTCCCGGCGGGGGGAGCGGTGCTGGTCATGCACGACGTGACGGAATTGAGGCGGCTGGAAACGGTTCGCCGGGATTTCGTGGCGAACGTGTCGCACGAGCTCAAGACCCCGCTCACGTCGATCTCGGGGTACGCCGAGACGCTGCTCTCGGAAAATCCGGACGAAGGAACGCGCCGGATATTCCTGCGGACGATCCTCACCAACGCGCAGCGGATCCAGTCGCTGGTCGATGACCAGCTCGACCTGGCGCGAATCGAGTCCGGTCGCTGGCAGCCACGGGTGGAGCGACTCGAGGTCGGTGCGTCCGCTCGCGACGCGTGGACCCCGAGGGCGGATCGCGCGGCGGCCGGCAAGATCGCGTTCAAACTGGACGTGCCACCCGACGCGTCGACGGTCCAGGCCGATGCGGAAGCGATGCGGCAGATCCTCGGCAACCTCTACGACAACGCGCTCCGGTTCACGCCGCCGGGCGGAAGCATCACGCTCGGGAGCAAAGTGGTGGACGGCGGTGTCGCGGTGTCCGTGCGCGATACCGGCACGGGAATCGGCTCCGAGCACCTGCCCCGGATTTTCGAGCGGTACTACCGGGTGGACGCGGGGCGCGCGAGGGATGCGGGAGGGACCGGGCTCGGGCTCGCGATCGTGAAGCACCTGGTCGAGGCGCACGGCGGAAGGGTTGCCGCCGAGTCGGAGCTGGGCGTCGGGACCGTCGTCACCTGTTGGTTCCCGACAATGCCCTAGAGACCTCATCGCGGAGCCCGAGAGCAGGCGATAACGCAAGCCGTCGGACGTCCCATCGCCTGTCGCCCGTCGTCCATTACAATCGTTACTCGTCCGTGACAATCCCGTGCGCCATCCGTGACCCGCGGAGGGCTGCTTTCCTGCGGCTGCAAAACCCCATGGGAGCGTGCACGTGCGGACACTTCGACTACTCGGGGCAGGCCTCCTGACTATCGCTGCAACGGCCGGTGCCCAGTCCCTGGTCGGGGCCGGCGCGACCTTTCCGTACCCCATCTACAGCAAGTGGTTCGACGCCTATAACAAGAAGACCGGCGTCGCCATCAACTATCAGTCGATCGGCTCCGGCGGCGGCATTCGCCAGTTCACCCAGGGCACGGTCGACTTTGGGGCGAGCGACAGCCCGATGTCGGACGAGCAGATCGCCGCAGTGCAGGGGAATGTGGTGCATCTCCCCACCGTGCTGGGCGCCGTCGTGCTGACCTACAACCTACCGGCCCTCGGCACTCAGCGACTCAAGCTCGACGCGGCGACGGTGGCGGACATCTTTCTCGGCAAGATCACTCGCTGGGACCATCCTCGACTGGCCGCGCTCAACCCTGGCGTGAAGCTGCCCAAGGCGGACCTGCTAGTAGTCCACCGGTCAGACGGATCCGGCACGACCTTTGTGTTCGTGGACTACCTTTCGAAGGTCTCGCCGGAGTGGAAGACCAAGGTGGGAGCTTCCACCTCGGTCGCGTGGCCGATCGGGCTGGGGGGCAAGGGCAACGAGGGCGTGACGCAGCAGGTCAAGCAGCTCGAGGGAACCATCGGCTACGTCGAGCTGGTCTATGCCAGCTCCAACAAGCTCTCGGTCGCTCTGCTCGGCAATGCTGCCGGTCAGTACGTTGAGCCCACCCTCGAGGCGGTCACCGCGGCAGCCGCGGGCGCCAAGCTCGACAAGGGAACCGACTTCCGGGTCTCGCTGACAAATGCACCAGGCGCCAACAGCTATCCGATCACTTCCTACACCTGGCTGTTGGTGAAGAGTGATTTCCCCGACGCGTCCAAGGCGAAGGCTGTGCGTGACTTCCTTACCTGGATGATCACCCCGGAGGCCCAGCAGATGGCCACTACGCTAGGCTACGCGCCGCTGCCGGCCAACGTAGTCGGCCTGATCAAGGACCGGATCAAGACACTCAAGAGCGGAGGGAAGCCGATCGCGTGACCGGGATCGCCGAGCAGGCTCCACCCACCGCTGAGCAAACGGCTCCGGCCGCGCTTGGAGGCAGGAGCTGGGGCGACCTCGCCTTCCGTGGCGTGCTCACGGCGGGTGCGATCGCCGTGCCGGTGCTCATGGGGTTCCTGGTCTGGGAGCTGTGGGTCGGCTCCCGCCTCGCGATCGCGCGATTCGGATTCGACTTCGTCACCGACAGCGTCTGGGACCCGGTCGCCGGACAGTTCGGCGCGGTGCCGCTCATCTTCGGCACCCTGCTGTCCTCGTTCCTGGCACTGCTGATCGCGGTCCCGCTTTCCCTCGGGGTCGCGATCTTCCTCACCGAGTTCGCCCCGGCGCGGCTCCGGCAGCCGATCGCGTTCGTGATCGAGCTGCTCGCCGCCATTCCCAGTGTGGTCTACGGACTCTGGGGCATCTTTGTGCTGATCCCCTTCTTGCGCGCAACGATCTTCCCGTTCCTGCGTGCAGCCTTCGGATTTCTGCCATTCTTCCAGGGCCCCATCTACGGACCGTCGATGCTCTCGGCGGCCGTGATCCTCGCGATCATGGTGATGCCCTATATCATGTCGGTCTCCCGCGAGGTGCTGCTCGCCGTACCGCCCAGCCAGCGCGAGGCGGCACTCGCGTTAGGCGCGACCCGGTGGGAAGCGGTCATCAGCGCGGTGGTGCCCTACGCCCGCTCCGGCATCATCGGCGCGATCATCCTCGGACTCGGGCGCGCCCTGGGCGAGACGATGGCCGTGACAATGGTCATCGGCAATCGACACGAGATTGCCACTTCACTCTTCGCACCCGGCTACACGATGGCCGCGGTCATCGCCAATGAGTTCACCGAAGCCGCGACCGACGTCCATTTCTCGGCGCTCACCCTGGTCGCGTTCGTGCTCTTCATCGTCACGGTGCTGGTGAACGCCGGCGCCCGGCTCCTCATCTGGCGGGTGTCCCGT
>DATEOL010000131.1:0-4175 GCA_035274025.1 Gemmatimonadales bacterium
CATGACCTCCACGAGAGTGATCTGGCCGCACGGCCCATCCGCGCGGCATCAGAAGAAGTTCCCCAGACGGAAATGCAGCTTCCACGCGGGATCGGGCTGGCCGAGGAGATTCACCCGATCGAGGCCGTAGCCCAGGTCCACACCCAGCGGGCCCAGCGGCGAGATGACAGCGACCCCCATGCCGAAGCTCCGGAAGAGCCGGAGCGGATTGTACTCCCGGGCATTGCGATACACGTTGCCGGCGTCGAAAAAGGTGTTCAGGTAGAGCGCCTGGCTGATGCGCGCGCCGAGCTCCACCGTGAAGGCCGCGTACGACTTGCCGAAGGAGTTCGGGCTCGCCGCGTTGGATCCGCCCGCCGTCGGGTCGAATCCTTCCGGCGTGATGGCGAACTCCTCATAGCCGCGGAGCGGAATGCCGTACTGCACGCCGCCCATCGAGTAGAGCTCGGTGAAGAACGGCCCGGCGTCCCCCAGGACGAAGCCGGACTTGGCGGTGAGGCCGAGCACCAGCTGCACCCCGGCGCCGAGCTGGCCGCCGCCGCCGAGCGTTCCGAGCTGGTTATACCAGCGGCCATCGACGTCGATCTTGTTGTAGTCACCGGTGCCGCCGAGCCAGCCGCCGTTGGTCTCCGCCGAGATCGTCATCGACTGGCCCGCGACCGGGAACGGCAATCCGATCCGGGTGTCACGCGCGACCGAGAAGCCCAGCGTGGAGCGCACGCAGTTGGTGCAGTTGTATCGCGCGCGCAGGTCGTCGGAGCCACCTTCGTAGGAGATGCGCTGGTAGCTGTAGAAGGTGTAGAGCCGGGTGTAGCGCGCCCCCATGAGGGGGAGGCCCACCTGGAGGCTGCCCCCGAGCTGCCGGCGCCGGCCCAGGTCACCGACGGTATAGCGCTGCCGCGAGTTGAAGAGCGACACGGTGCCCGAGATCCGGCTCTCCCGGAACGCGGGGTCGGTGTAGCTCAGGGTGAAGTCCATGATGTTGCGGCCGAACTGCCAGTTGATTTTGCCCCGTTTTGCGGTGCCAAAGAGGTTTGGTTCTTCCAGGCCTATGAAGCCGCCGACGCCGGTGCCCTGTCCCACCGACGCGCCGAACTGGACGTTGCCGGTCCGCTTCTCGGTGACCCGGAAGATGACGTCGACGTCGCCGCTCTCGGTGGGCTGGACGTCCGGCGGCGTCATCGGCTGCTGGAAGAAGTTCAGGTTGGAGACGTTCTGGTACGACCGGAC
Organism: Gemmatimonadales bacterium; assembly: GCA_035274025.1. GTDB lineage: Bacteria > Gemmatimonadota > Gemmatimonadetes > Gemmatimonadales > GWC2-71-9 > SZUA-320. The sequence goes on from DATEOL010000131.1 coordinate 1,231, forward strand.
CAGGGCTTCCTTGTTGAAGAGCTGCCCGGGGACCATCGTGATCTGCTCGCGGATCACCCGCTCGTGGGTCACGTCGTTGCCGACGATGATGATCCGGTTGACCGTGGCGGGAGAGCCTTCGACGATGTTCCAGCGGAGGTCGAGCCACGACTTGCCGTCCCGGCCGGTGCGGCGAATCAGCTCCGGCTCGACCCGCGAATAGATGTAGCCGGTATTGGCGTAGAGGTCCTTGAGCTTCTCGGTGGCGGACTCCCATTCACCGCGGCTGAACGGCACGTCGACGGTGTCGCCCCGCCCCGCGACCACCTGCTTCCCGAACGGGAAGAAGGTGGAGACTTCCTCGGTGGAGTAGCGGCGGTTCCCGGTCACCTCGAAGGTGCCGACGTTGTACTGGTCGCCCTCGTCGACGGTGAGCTTGAGGATCGCCTTCCCCGGCACGCTGTCGGAGACCAGGGAATCGGCCACGACCTGGAAATCGATGTAGCCCCGGTCGCCATACCACCGGGGAAGCCGGTCGCGGACGTCCTCGTCGACCTTGTCCTCGTTGTATTCGCCCTTCTGGAACCACCAGAACCCTTCCGGCTTGGAGGCCATCCCCTGGACGACTTCCTGGTCGTTGGGGTATCCCACGTTGCCGTCGACGATCACCTGGGCGATCGCGACCCGGCTTCCTTCGGTGATGTCGTAGATGACCCGCACCGACCCGGGCGAGGCGGCGACCTCGTTGACCTTCACCTTCGCGGCGTAGAAGCCCTTCTTCTGGTAGAGTGAATCGATCGCGGCGCGAGCTTTCTCCACCGCCGCGCGGTCGATGGGCCGGCCCTCCACCAGGACCACCTTGCCCCGCACCGTGCCCTCGCTCACCTGATCGGAGCCGCGAACGGCCCAGCGCTGCAGGATCGGGCGCTCCTTCACGATGATCGCGATGACGAGCTTCTCTTCGCCGCCCCGCTGCTCCACCTGGACGTCGTCGAAGTTGCCGGTGTTGAACAGCGACTGGATGGCGCGCTGGACGGTGCGGTAGGTGATCGGCTGGTAGAGGACGAATCCGGACGACTGGATGATCTGTTCGGAAGAGACTCGGTGATTCCCCTCGACGACGAGGGAATCGACCGGCGGGCCCTCCTGCTGGGCTGACGCCCGGGCGGGCGCTCCCAACCAGAGGCCCGCCAAGAGGCCCAGTGCGATAGCGTAAAGACGCAGGCGGCGGGGCCGGCCCACGAATGCTCCTCCTCCCGGCCCGCTCAGGTTCGTGAGCCGGTCAGCGCGCGGAAGGTGAGCTTGTCGCCATCGGGCGCGACATCCACCTCGACCTCGTCCCCGCGGCCAATCTCGCCAGTCAGCAGCTTCTCGCTGAGGGGATCCTCAACGAAGCGCTGGATGGCCCGCCGCAGCGGCCGTGCGCCGTAACTTTCGTCGTACCCCTTGGCCACCAGCAGGTCGAGCGCGCCCGGAGTCAGGCGAATCTCGTCGCCCAGCCGGCGCTGCACCTCGCGAAGCATGATGGTGACGATTTCCGCGATGTGCCGCCGGTCGAGGGGGTGGAAGACGATGACGTCGTCGAGCCGGTTGAGGAACTCCGGGTTGAAGACCTTGCCCAGCTCGTCCTTGATGGTCTCCTGCATCTTGTCGAAACGCTTCTTCGACTCGCCGCCGTGGAATCCCAGCGTGCGGCCCTGCATGATGTCGCGGGCGCCCACGTTGGAGGTCATGATCACGACGGTGTTCTTGAAGTCGATGACCCGGCCGTAGTTGTCGGTGAGGTGGCCCTCGTCGAGCACCTGGAGCAGGATGTTGAACACATCGGGATGCGCCTTCTCGATCTCGTCGAGCAGCACCACCGAGTAGGGACGCCGCCGCACCGCCTTGGTGAGCGTGCCGCTGTCCTCGTAGCCGACGTAGCCCGGGGGCGCGCCAATGAGGCGCGACACCGAGAACTTCTCCATGTACTCCGACATGTCGACGCGGATGAGCGCCTGGGCGTCGGCGAAGAGGAACTTGGCCAGCGCGCGCGCGAGCTCGGTCTTGCCCACCCCGGTCGGCCCGCAGAAGATGAACGAGCCGATCGGGCGCTTGGGGTCCTTGAGCCCCGCGCGGCTGCGGCGGATGGCACGGGACACGGCCATGATCGCCTCGTCCTGGCCGACCACCGAGAGATGGATCTCGTCTTCCATCCGGAGCAGCCGGGTGGTCTCCGTCTCCTGGAGCCGGGTGAGCGGGATGCCGGTCCAGCGCGAGACGATGAAGGCCACCGCCTCCTCGTCGATGACCGGACGGCGCACCAGCCGCTCCCGCTCCCACTCTTCCTGGCGGAGCCGGATCTGGTTCTGCAGCTCGCGCTCCGAGTCGCGCAGGGACGCCGCGCGCTCGAAGTTCTGGTCGCGAACGGCGTTCTCCTTCTCCTGGTTCACCTTCTCGAGGTCGAGCTTGAGGGTCGCCACTTCGGTCGGCGGCTGCTGCGACGCGAGCCGCGCCCGGGCCCCCGCCTCGTCGATCACGTCGATGGCCTTGTCCGGCAGGAACCGGTCGGTGATGTAGCGGTCGGAGAGCTGCGCCGCCGCGACCAGCGTCGCGTCGGGAATCGAGACCCGGTGATGGTCCTCGTATTTCTTCCGCAGGCCCTTGAGGATCTCGACCGTCTCGTCGACCGACGGCGGCTCGACCATCACGGCCTGGAAACGCCGCTCCAGCGCGCCATCCTTCTCGATGTACTTGCGATACTCGTTGAGCGTCGAGGCGCCGACGCACTGGAGCTCGCCGCGGGCGAGCGCGGGCTTGAGCATGTTGGACGCGTCGATGGCGCCCTCGGCCGCGCCGGCGCCGACCAGCGTGTGCAGCTCGTCGATGAAGAGGATCACGTTCTTGTTCTGCGCGATCTCGTTCATGACGGCCTTGAGCCGCTCCTCGAACTGACCGCGATACTTCGTGCCGGCGATGACCGCCGC
>DATEOL010000132.1:0-9678 GCA_035274025.1 Gemmatimonadales bacterium
CGTCGCTGTGCGGGTATTGAGGATCTGCTCCGGCCCCAGCCACGCCTTTCGCGCCTGCGCGATCCCCCACGCCATGTGCTCGAGTCCCGCGGTGTTGTGCGCATCGGCGCCGATGGAGATCATCGCGCCGGCATCCCGCGCGATGGGCAGGAGCCGCCAGTCGAGGTCGAGGCGATGGGGGTCGGCGTTGATCGCGAGCGCGACGCCCCGCTCGCCGGCACGGGTGAAGACGGCCGCGTGATCGAACGCGAACGGCTCCCGCTGGTGGAACATGCGGCCGGTCGGATGGCCCATGATCGTCATCCGCGGGTTGTCGAGCGCGCGAAGGAGCCGGGTGGTCATCTCCCGCTCGCCCTGGGCATAGCGCGCGTGCACTGACGCGATGACGAAGTCGAAGTGGCGGAGGACTTCCTCACCATAGTCGAGCGTGCCATCCTCGAGGATGTCGACCTCGATGCCCTTGAGGACGCAAATCGCGGGCAGGGCGGCGTTCACCGCATCCACCTCCGCCCACTGACGCTCGAGGTCCTCGACCCGGAGGCCGCCGGCGTACTGGGATGACCGGCTGTGGTCGGTGATCCCCACGTACTGATAGCCCGCCCCGGCGCACGCGGTCGCGATTTCCTCGATCGTGTTGGTCCCGTCCGAATACGTCGTGTGGCAGTGCAGGAAACCCTTGATATCGCCGGCTTCGAGAAGCCGGGGCAGGCCCTGCGCCGCGCGCGCGGCCTCCCCGGTCCCTTCGCGCAGCTCGGGCGGAATCTCGGGGAGACCGAGCGCCGCGTAGACCGCGCGTTCGTCGGGCGTCGCGACGAACTCGCTGCCCCGCCAGAGGGCAGCGCCACGCAGCGTGATTCCCTTGCTCGCCGCGTAGCCCTGGAGCTCGGCGAGATGCGATGGACTGCCGGTCGCCTCGACCAGCACGGCACCCGCGTTCACCGGAGGCGTCACCACTACCTGGACCAGGGAGCCGCCCGCGAACCGGAGGGTCGCACGACGCTCATCCTGCCCGGCGAGCTCGTCGACGCCCGGGAGCGCGGCGAGGCGCTCGAGCACCTTCGCCGGGGACTCCTCGGCGACAAGCACCACGACGATGTCGCGGGCAACTTCGGCCCCCCGCCGCACGTCGCCGGCCACGATCGCGCGGGAGACCCCCGTGAGCCGGGAGAGCGCCGCGCGCGCTTCCTCCGCCTCGCGCGCGGCGTGATGGACCAGGAGCGTGGAGTTCTGCCGGCGGAGAAACGCGAGACCGCGGAGGACGTTCTCGGCGCTTCGCTGGCCGAACCCGGGGAGCTTCGCGAGCCGTCCGTCACCCGCCGCGTCCTCGAGCTCGGTCAGGGTGTCGATGCCGAGCTCCTGGTGGATGAGGCGGACCTTCGCGACGCCGAGTCCGCTGATCGCGAGCATCTCGAGGAGGACCGGCGGGACCTCGTCACGCAGCTCCTCGAAGACCCGCGAGCGATCGTGCTTGACGAGGTCGGTGACGATCTGGAGGATGGCGGGACCGATGCCGCGCGCGGCCGCGAGCGAGCCATCGTCGAGCGCGAAGGTGAGGTCCCCCGTGCCCGATGAGATGGTCCGCGCGGCGGTCCGGAACGCGCGGACGCGGAAGGGATTCTCTCCCTTGAGCTCGAGCAATGAAGCGACCTGGTCGAGCACGCGCACCACGCCGGTGCGGTCCATTCAGGCCTTTCCCGCGCGCCAGTGCTCCACGCGCCACGCGAGCGCCAGCAGCTCTTCCATTCCAGTGAGGGAATAGAGCCCGGCCCGGGCGCCCCCCGGAAGGGTCGGGGAAAACAGGGGTGTCCCGTCCTCGCGGACCAGTCCGGCCGGCTCGGGGCCGTCGACCGCGACGATCGTCAGGCCGTCACGGTCAGGTCGGCCGCCGAACTGCGCGGCCACCAGCAGGCGATCATCCCTCCGCGCAGCATACCAGCCGTCGAGCGGTTCGGGTCCGGCCTCGGTGGGAGATCCCCAGACGCGGCGGCCGGGGACGCCCACAAAGACGCACTGTCGGACCGTCGGGCCGTCGGGCCGTCGGAAGTCTCCCATTACGACATCCAACTCACCCTGGCTCAACTCGACAACATGCTGCCCGTCGAGCCAGAAGAGGAAAATCAGGTGGATCAACGCGGTGAGCTCGTCGATCGCGTTGCCGAACCCTCCAGCGGGACGTCCCCCGTGGACCAGCTCAACGACCGACCGATGCATGAGGAATGCGTCGCGATCGAACGGATCGACGCCCTCCTTCTCCAGCGCGTCCCGGACGGCTTCGAACATCCGGAGCATGTTCTCATCGAGACCGAAGTCGAAGCTCGACTCAGGCACGGGGAAGGAACGGATCGAGGGCGTGGAAGAACGCGTCCGGTGCTTCGACATACGGGACGTGTCCGCAGTCCGGAATGAGATGGAACCCGGCACCGATGCCCTCGGCGAGGGTGTTCGCGGTCTGCCAGGGGATGGGGTCGTCATCTCCGTGCACGACGATCGCGGCTGCCTCGACTTCGCGCAGCCGGGGACGCAGGTCGTAGTCGCCCAGGCTGTCCCACACTTCCTGCTGGGTGCGGCCGGTCACCCGGAACGGCGTCAGCTCGCGGGCCCGGCGGGGATCGTGGAAGTACGCCGCGACCGACAGATCGAACGCGCGGCGACGGTAGGCCTCGGGATCCGATTCCTTGAGCCCGCTGGCGTGCAGCTCCTGGCGCATCGCCTGCACCACCGGGCCGCGGGCCCGTTCGTTGAACCGTCGATCGAACTCTTCCCGGGCTGCACGCCAGCAGGGCGCGGGTGACACCAAGGCGAGATGCGAAAGGCGGCCCGGGTGCTCGAGCGCGTAAAGCAGGGCAAGCAATCCGCCCCAGCTGTAGCCCGCGATGGCGATCCGCTCCATGCCCCGCGACACCCGCAGCGCCTCGAGGTCCGCCACCTGCTCGCGCCAGCCGACCGGGACCTCCCGGGGCACCGGCGACCTTCCTCCGCCGCGCTGGTCGTAATAGACCAGCGTGCGCCCGCGCGCGAGGGTGTCGAAGCCGGGCCGGAGGTAGGCGCTGTCGGCTCCGGGGCCGCCGTGAAGCACGACGACTTCAGGTCCGGAGCCGACCGTAGTCTGGTAGAGCGTGACTGACATCGCGATCACAGGCTGCTCGCTGCCAGCTGCTGGCAGCTAGCAGCTAGAGAAGGACGGCGAGCGCGTCGGCGATCTTCCTGATCTCCGCTTCTTCGGCGTCGGTGAAGGGATCGATCCGGTCGCTGTCGACATCGATCTGCCCCAGGATCAGCGGACCCCGGCGGATCAGCACCACCAGCTCCGAGCGGGTGTAGATGCTGCACGAGATGTAGTTCGTGACCTCGCGCACGTCCGGAACGTTGAGGTCGCGGTTCTCCACGACCGCGGTGCCGCAGACGCCCTTCCCCACCGCGATCTTGGTGTGATCGGTGGGCCGGCCCGCGAACGCCTCGAGGTCGAGGACGTCCCCCTTGAGCAGGTACATATAGACCGATGTGTACGGCGATCCGGAGCCCTGGATCCGGTCCGCCGCGAGCTGCAGCAGGTCCTTCGAGGTGGCATCGCGGGTAAACGCCCCGCGAAGCGCGGCGACGATCTTTTCGCCGTTCACGACGGTCATGCTCATCCTCCCCTTCGGCCCAGGACAACCTGTGTGCGCCGCTCGCTCCCCTCGCGGCGGTAGACAATTTCCACCGTGTCACCCGGGGCGTAAGCCCGGAGCGCGACGGTCATCGCCTGGAGGTCGGGCACCGCGTGGGTCCCGATTCGGGTGATGACGTCGCCGGCCTTGAGGCCACCCGCTTGGGCCGGACTTCCCGACCGCACACCGGAGAGCGCTACGCCACCGGGGCTGGTCGACATGTCCGGGATGCTGCCCAGGTAGGCCCCATAACCGGAGGTCCGGGAAGCGCCCTCGCTCGCCATCGGAAGCACCGACTCGACGAAGGTGAGCGTCGTGCCCCGACCGCCGATCTGCCGCGCGAGGTCGCTCGCCATGCTGGCGACGCGAAGGATCCCATCGAGGTTGATCGCGGCGACGTCGTCCGTGGTGCGGTGATAGTCGGGATGCGTCCCGGTGAAGAAATGGAGGACGGGCCGCTTCGCCAGCGTAAAGGACGTGTGGTCGCTCGGCCCGTAGCCGTCGCCTTGGAGCGTGAGCGAAAACTTGCCGGCGCGGTTGAGCGAATCGATCAACCCCCGCCACTCGCGCGCGGTCTCGACGCCATAGATGATGAGCTTGTCATCACGCAACCGGCCCACCATGTCGAAGTTGAGCATCGCGACCATGCTGTCGGTCGGGACCGGCGGGAACTTCACGAAGTGCGCGCTGCCGAGGAGTCCCTCTTCCTCGCCGCTGAAGGCAACGAAGATGACGCTCCGTGACGGACGATTGGCGGCGAGCTTCCTCGCGATCTCGAGGATGGCGGCAACCCCGGACGCATTGTCATCGGCGCCATTGTGCGGGACGCCGACACTGTCCGGATCCAGGCTCCCCGAGCCGCCGTTGCCGAGATGGTCATAATGGGCGCCGACCACGACGTAATGTCCCGCGAGAGCAGGATCCTTCCCCCTGAGCAGGCCGATCACGTTCCGGCCGCGGACACCGCCGAGTCCGGTCCCATGAGCCGCGGCCGCGTCATGCGCAATGACGAACGACTGGTACCAGCTGTCGGAGCCGGGTACCCGGGTGAGCCCGGCCTTCTCCATCCGCAGGGCAATCCAGGCCGCGGCCGAATCGGCGCCGGCTGATCCGATCCGGCGGCCCTGGAGTGAATCCGAGGACAGGTAGCGAACGTCCTCAGCGATCCGGCCCGTTGCGACGGCCTGCGGCAGAACGCTGCTGGGGACAAGGATGAGGACGGACAGGGTCAGGTACCACCCGGCAATGCGCATATTGGATCTCTGCAACAGTCGTGTCCCGGCTGAGGCGCTTGAGCGCCGTCCAACTCGCGGAACATTCTATCACCGGGCACCCCTTGGCGGCAGGGACACCGAGGCGGGCATGCTTCGTGCAACGTGACGGTCTGGCAAGCAGTTAGACCACCACGCGAGGCCAAGCTCATGCCCGCAGAACTCAGTCCGGCGTCCGTCGCCGCGAACCTGTCCTGTCTTCTCTTCCTCGCCCGCCACAAGGCGGAGGACGAAGCGGAAATCCGTGAGTCCGCCAGGATCCTGCTTGCCTGCGTCGACGGTCGCGAAGTCGCCATTGAAGCCAATCCAGGCTGGGTGTCCGTCAACGGGGCCAAGCTGCCCTCGGGTACTCCCGGTTCGCGTGAAGTGGGCGAGGGGCTGCTGGGCCACGGTGTAAGCCGGATCGAGTTCCCCGCCGGAACCGAGATGGCGACGATACTTCCCCTCGCGAGAGCGCTTGCCGCGTTCCCGGGGGTCTGGGCGACCTGGGAAGAGTTCCTTCAGGCGATCGGTCCCGCGGCCGGACGGCTTCGTCTCACCCGCGCTGGGGCCGACCTGTCGGTCATCCGGGTGCACGACTCCGAGCCGGTGATGACCGCCGCGCAGGCGCGCGAGCGCGAGCTGATCGTCAAGCTGCACGCGAAGCCGGTGGTCGAGGAGGGCGGGCTCATCCTGCCGCAGATCGAGGTGGAACCCCAGCGCGAGTCCGCGATCCAGAAGAGCGCCTCGCCCGACCGGCGCGAGGAATCGCGACAGATGGAGCGCCTCATCGCGCAGGGGCGCTCCGCGGTCGACGCGGGTGATTATGGGGCGCTGCTCCAGGTGACCCACGACTTTCTCGATGCCATGGAATCGACCAGGAGCGAGGCCACGGCCCGCGTCCACCGGCTCGAGCTCAAGCGGCTGCTGTCCAGGCATCATATCGCCCAGTTCGCGCGCATGGCCGCCACCGGCAACCAGCGCGAGCTCGCCATCTCGGTGCTCCGCCGCCTCGGCTCCGACGCGACCGAAATCCTGATGGATCTCCTGGTCGAGACCGAGGCCATGGCCGAGCGGCGGGGCTACTTCTCCGCGCTTACGCGGATGGAGGACGGCACCGAGATCATCATCCATCACCTCGACCATCCGACCTGGTACGTGGTGCGGAACGCGGCCGAGCTTTGCGGTGAGATGCGGCTCGCCAAGTCGGTCGCGAAGCTGGCCCAGCACGTGTCCCACCCCGATGAGCGGGTCCGGAAGTCCGTGGCCACGGCACTCTCACGCATCGGGACCCCGGAAGTGCTGGAGCCGATTTCCCGGATGCTCAAGGATTCTTCACCCGCCATCCGGGTCACGGTTCTCGGCAATCTCGAGGGCAGCAAGTCCCGTCCCCTGGCGATGCCCCTTGCGGCGCTCCTCGAATCAGAGGAGCATCCAGACGTGCAGCGCGAGATCCTTCGCGCGCTCGGCCGCATCGGAACGCCCGACGCCCTCCTCGCCCTTCGCCGCGTGGCCAACGGCGAGGTGCGCCGGCTCCCCAAGCGGCTTCGTCTCCAGGCCATCGAGAGTCTCGGCGGCGTTGGGACTCCGGGCGCGCAGATCCTGCGTACCCTCGCGGGCGACGCGGACTCGGATATCGGCTCGGCCGCTGCCAAGGCTCTTCAGGAAGCGATGGCCTGAACCTCCGGAGAACGAAGACAATGCTTCGAGGCGTACCCTCGTCCTGGCGTGGCGCGGGCGGCGCGCTGGCGTCTGTGCTGGCGGTCGCGGCCTGCAGCTCGAATCCGTATGACGGCCGGGCTGATGTCGCGGCGGAGGCCGGGGGGGCAACGCTGACGCCCGCCGCGGTGACCACGTGGGTGTCCCGGGTGCCGGGCCGGGCCCCGACGAAGATCGACGCCGGGTTCGTCGCACTCACCTGGGTGGATTACACCCTGCTCGCGAAGGCGGCCTCGGCAGGAACCGGACTTCTCGACTCCGCGACCGCCTTCGCCGCGCTGATGCCGGAGCGGACGCTGGTGCCGCTTCGCAAGTGGCACGACACCCTGGTGGCGCGTCGCCCGCGCGTGGCCGCGGACGTCCCCGACACGCTGTATGAAGAGGGTGTCCGGGTTTTCCAGGAAATCTTCCTTCGCGTTGCCGATCCCGATGACGTGCGCGCCATCACCGCGCTGCGGCAGAACGCGGATTCGCTGGTCGTCCTGGCGCGGGCGCCGGGCGCCGACTTCGCAGCCCTCGCCCGGGTCCACTCGCAGGATGGCGCGGCCGCCGGCGGTGGATGGCTCGCGCCGGGACGGCGGGGTGGCTTTCCTCCCGAATTCGAGCGCTCGGCCTGGCGCATCGCTCCCGGAGAGATCAGCGGGGCCCTGAGTCGCGGCGGCTTCCACATCGTGCGGCGTCCCCCGCTGGCGGAGGTCCGCGACCGGCTTCGGGTGTACGCGGAATCACTCGCGACCCGCAAGGCGGATTCGGTCTACGCAGACAGTCTCCAGCTCGCGCGCGGCCTCACCCTGGGCGTGAACGTGGCGGGGCGCATCCGATCATTCTTCGCGGATCCCTCGGTGCGCGACAAGGACACCGCCGCGCTGGCGCGCTGGGTCGACGGTGAGCTCACGCTCGATGAGGCCAGCGCGTGGATCGACATGCTTCCGGCCCGCGCCTACCTCGATCTCCGCGGCACCAGCGACGTGATCCTGGAGCGCTTCACGCGCGAGCTGGGCCAGCAGAAGCTGATGCTGAGTGACGCGCAGAAACAGGGCATCTCGCTCACACCGGCGGAGTGGGCCACGCTGCACGAAGGGTATCGCCGGGCGCTGGGCGCTTCGCTCATGCTTCTGGGCGCGGACAGCGGCAGCACCACGATCCCGGCCGGCGAAGCCGACGCCCGGGTGAAGGCGTTGCTGGACCGCCTGACCACCGACAGCACCCGGTACCGGCCGCTGCCGAGCGCCCTGGCCGCTGTGCTGCGAAGCCGGTCCGGTTACCGCTTGCACGACAAGGGCCTGGAGGCCGCAGTGGCGGCGGCGGTGCAACCCTAACACGCCTCATCGTCTCCCCTTGGTCTCAGCAAACGTCTGTGGGGGAAACATGCGGCGCGTCACGGCAATCCTGGCCTCGCTCGTCCTGCTCGGCTGCGGCGATGACGGGGGAACGGGGCCTCAGGGTCTGGTTCTGTCACGAGCTTCCGCCAGCGGCGATGGCCAGACCGCCGCTCCCGGCGCGGTCCTGGCGCCCTTCAGGGTCCAGCTCACCAACAACGGCACGCCGGTGGAAGGCACCATCGTCAACTGGTCGGTCCAGGGCGGTGGAGGCACCCTCGATGTCCCTACCAGCATCACCGATGCATCGGGCAACGCGACCGCCACGCTGACGCTGGGCCTGAATGCCGGCCAGACCGTCGTTCTGGCCGCGGCGACCGGCGCCAGTGGGTCACCGGTCACCTTCAGTGGCACCGCGGTCATCCCGGGACTCTTCGTCCAGGTCGACGTAGTGAACGACCAGTTCACCCCGAACTCCGTGACGATCCAGACCGGAGGCACCGTCCTCTGGGTCTGGAGCGCGAGCGCGCGAGGCCACAACATCCTGCCGGTCTCTCCGGAAACCAGGCCCAGCCAGCCGACGGTGCGCGACGGTCCCTTCTCGTTCGAGGAGACATTCAACACGGCGGGCACTTTCCGGTACTTCTGCTCCGAGCATGGAACGGCGAACAGCGGGATGCGGGGCGAAGTGGTGGTGCAATGAGGCGGACCGACGGACTGACGGACAGACCGACGGTCTTGCTGCTGGGTCTCGTCTTTTTTCCCAACGTGCTCTTCGCCCAGGGAGATTGTTTTCCGGGGCCGGAATCCAACGAGGCGAAGACGCTGGCGATCTTCTCGGTACCACTGGCTTACTCGCCGCTCGCCGCGCCAACGACCGACCTGCCGAAATGGAAGGTCGGACTCGAGGTCGCCACGCTTCCCGACATCGACGAAGAGACCCGGACGCCGACCATCTGTCGTCCGGGCAAGGGTCCGGAGGATACCGACCTGCTGCCCGCGCTCTTTCGCCCGCGGGTCGCCGCGCGGCTCGGGGCGCACCTCCAGATCGACGCCAGCTGGATTCCTCCGGTCCGCATCAACGGGGTCAAGTCGAACCTCTTCGGCCTGGCCCTCGGCTGGAACGGCGCGCTCGGCCGCAAGCTCACCCTGGGCGCGCGGGCTCATACCACGCTCGGCGAAGTGAACGCCCCGATTACCTGTCCGGAAGAAGCGCTCGACGATGAGGCCAGCGAGTGCTTCGGAGGAACGGAATCGGACGACAGCTACAAGCCGAACATCTTCGGCGCTGACGTCCGACTCGGACTCGGCACCGTCGAGACCAAGGTACATCCCTATGCCGGCCTGGGATATAACCGACTCCAGCCGCGCTTCCAGGTGAATTTCACCAATTCGGCAGGCGACCTCGACGATCGCAAGGTGAGCGTCGACCTCAACCGTCTCGCGGTGTTCGGAGGACTGACCTGGAAGCTGGGAGACTCCCTGGGGCTCGCGGGCGAGGTCTATTCCACGCCCGCTGATGCGGTGACTTTCCGACTCGCCTTCGGGGGAACCTTCTAGGCAGGGGCCGGGCATGGCCCGGCCCCTACATGATCTTCTCGACCGCCTGCCACACCTTCCGCGCCGACGGGTTCGGATTGTTGCTCTGCACCACCAACACATCTCCGGTTGCCGGATACATGTTGAGGATCGTCATGATGCCGGGGAATCCACCGGTGTGTCCCCAGACTGGGTTGCCGTTGC
>DATEOL010000133.1:0-9069 GCA_035274025.1 Gemmatimonadales bacterium
CTGCCCGGCTGGGAGCCGGAGAGCCATATCGCTTGCGGGTCGGGGCGGACATGGTGACGGAAGATATGCGGGAGCCGGGAGGACGGGAGGACGTCCTATCGCCGCCCATTCACCCAGTCCTCCCGCCGTCCCGCCCACCCGTCCATGCGACGAGCCACGAGCTGCCGGTTCCGGAACAGCCAGATCAATACCATGCCGGCCACGAATCCGCCCGCATGCGCCCAGAATGCCGTGCCGCCGCCGGATTCCTTCGCGAGCATCGGCAGTCCGCTCAGGATCTGCAGCAGGAACCAGTAGCCCAGCATCATCCAGGCGGGGACCGCCACCGTCGTGATGAAGATGCCGAGGAAGATCAGCATGTGGACGCGCACGCGAGGATAGAGGACGATGTACGCCCCCATCACCCCGCTGATGGCGCCGGAGGCGCCCACCATCGGCAGCGTGCTCGCTGGATTGACCACGATCTGCGCGGCGGCGGCAGCAAGGCCGCAGATGATGTAGAAGAACACGAAGCGGATGTGCCCCATCGAGTCCTCGACATTGTTTCCGAAGACCCAGAGGAACCACATGTTGCCGATGAGGTGGAGCCAGCCGCCATGGAGGAACATCGAGGTCAGCGGCGTATACCAGGTCGTCGCGCCTCCAAGCACGCATTCGATGCCGGGCCCCATCGGAACGCGGGTCCCGTCGGCGACGGTGTGAAGCAGCTCGCCGGGGATCATGCCAAGGGTGCAGACCGATCGCGTCAGCGCCGGCTCGGTCCCCAGCCCCTGCACCAGCAGCCACACGATCGTGTTCGCGAGGATGAGCGCGATCGTGACGAACGGACTGAGGATGGTCGGGTTGTCGTCCTTGTACGGAAACATGCTGGAAGATAGGCGCCTGTCGCCCGGCGCCCTGAGGAGTATGTTGGTTCGATTACCCAGCGGGGCATGCTCATGTACGTGATGGGACGTCGGTCCTTCATCAAGGCGAATGCAGCGGCGTTGTCGCTTGGAGTGCTGCCGCGTCGCCACACTTTTCCGCAGGATCCCTCGGTCGTCTCCTACCTGCTGCGATACGATGCCGATCGCGCCGGTCGAGTCGTCGTCACGATGACGCCGCCGCCGCAGCAGGGGCCGCTTCAGCTCGTGTTCCCCCGCGCGATTCCCATGGGATACGGTGTGGTGCCGTATGCCGATTTCGTGGAGGGGGTACGCGGCTGGAGCCCGAGCGGGGAGCAGCTCCCCGTGTCCCGCCTCGCAGGCCCGCGCTGGCAGATCGGGCGCGAAGGCGTCGGGCTCGAGCGCCTGCGCTATGTGGTCGATGTGCACCGGATGGAGCAGCAGACCCTCGCTGCCTCCGATTCGTCACGCTCGCGCTATGGCTACCTGAGCCTCCTCGGCTACTCCGTCCTCGGGTATCTCGATGGACTGGAGAAGGCCCCGGTGAAGCTCGAAGTCCGCGCCCCCGTCGGCTGGCCGGTCTTCGCGACGCTTGCGCCGTCGGCGACCCCCTGGCCTGGACAGGTGACGCTCAATGCGCCCGACTTCTACGCCGCGGCGGACAGCCAGATCATGATGGGACCGGATCTCCAGGTCCGCCAGCTCGCCGGCGTGAAGCCGCTCTTCCTCGTGGGATATGTCGAGGCGCCGGCCGACCTGGCGATCGATGGCTCGCTGGTGGAGCAGGCCTTCGGGCGGGTGTCGGACTGGTTCGCCAGCACGCCGTTCACGCATTACACCGCGATGCTCGAGTACCTGCGGCCGGTGTCGAGCGAGCATCAGTACGGCTTCAGCATGGAGCATCTCGACAGCAGCACGTATTTCCTCGACACCACCCGGGCACTCCTGCCGACGTCGCCGGCCGCGGAACTCGACCGGGCGCGCTTCAACTACGCCCATCACATCGCACATTCGTGGATCCCCAAGCGACTCGCGGGCGAGGGCTACTTCCCGCATCGCTGGGAAATCCCGCCCGTGATCGACACGCTGTGGTTCTCCGAGGGATTCGCGCGCTGGATCGCGAGCGAAGCACTCATCAGCGGCTCGGCGGACGGCGATCGGGAACAGCTCCGGTCGGGGCAGAAGGAACGCTGGCAGGGCATGGTGGACACCTTCCCCGCCATCTTCCGGACGACATCACTGGTCGACCTCTCCCGCGTCGGCTCGACCCAGTACAGCGAAGATTTCCGGATCGGCCAGTCGCTCTTCTGCCGGGGGGCGCTCTTCGCGAGTGATCTCGACGTCGCGATTCGCGAGCGCGCCACGGAGGGGAGGTCGCTCAGGGACTCGATTCGAGCGATGATGGTGTGGAGCGCGAAGGAGAAGCGGGGCTTCCGGGTGGACGAGCTGTCCCGCCTCATCGGCGAGCCGGTGGGCGTGGATGTGGGGTCGGTCTTCGCCAAGTGGCTGGCGTAGACGTCGAGCCGATGAACCCGGCAACGAGGTAACGAATTCACCCGGAAAACAAATGGTCGCCTACGAAGTCACGGTCGATGTCGCCGCCGAGCTGGCGGACCAGCTCATCGCCTACATGCTGATCCGCCACGTGCCCGACCTCATGTCGACCGGCTGCTTCGTGAGCGCTGATTTCTCCCAGGCGAGTGAATCGCGGTTCCGACAGCGCTACGTGGCATTCTCACGGGACGACCTCGACCGCTATCTGGCGGAACACGCGGTCAAGCTGCGGGAGGACTTTGCGAAGCACTTTCCCACCGGCACCGCCGTGACGCGGGAGGTGTGGACGGTGCATAAAAGCTGGTCCTAAAAACCTAAGGACCTAAGGACCTACGGCCTCGAATTGCAGGCATTGTGGGGGGGGAACTACGTGGGCGACGGTCGACGGTCGACGGGAACCATACCCGTACCCTGTCGCCTACTTGCGCACGATTGCCCGAAGTACGAGGACCGTCACGTTGTCACTGCCGCCGCCGGCCAGCGCGTCATCGATCAGGTCGCGGCACGCCTGTTCCGACGAGGTGAGCGATCCCAGGCGCTCGGCAATGCGGCCAGGCGTCACGTGCTTGGTGAGTCCGTCGCTGCAGAGCAGGATGATGTCACCGACCTGCAGGTCGCCCCGGATCACGATCGGCTGCGTGGTGGTGCCGCCGAGAGAGCTCGAGAGGACGTTGGCGAAGGGGCTCCGCGGCGCGCGATCCGGAGTCAGGACGCCGGAGTCCACCAGGTCCTGCGCCATCGTCTGGTCCCTGGTGAGTTGCTCCGCCGCGCCATTCCGGAAGCGATAGCAGCGGCTGTCACCGACGTGCAGGATGTAAAGGACAGGCCAGATCGCGATCATCGCGGTGAGCGTCGTCGCCATCCCGCGCTGGTCTCCGCTTTCGCGAGCGCGCGCGATCACCGCTTCGTGGCTCTGCCGCGCCGCCTCCTGGAGCGCCGCCTGAAAGGCGGCTTCGTTGTCGGCGTCGGCGGTATAGAACGACTGCATGGCGTGGGTGACGTACCCGGCCACCGCCTCGAGCGCCGCGCGGCTCGCCGTCTCACCACCCAGGCGTCCGCCTACGCCATCCGCCACCAGCCCGAAGGACGCGAGCCGCTGGCTCGGCAGCTCGAGGAGCTCCGGATTCGGGAGACTGGTCCCCCCGACTCGCATGGTCTTGTGGAGCGTGGCGTACAGAAAATGGTCCTGATTCTCCTGCCGCACCTTGCCCGGGTGCGTGATGCCGAAGAAATCCAGGTCCTCATCGCGCGGCTTGGGAAAGCCCGTCGCGGGCCTGGCGTCCGGAGGAGTCGACGTGGCCACAATCTCAAGCTATCACCTGGCGTTGTATCGGCAAGACTGACATGGGCACAGCGCCTTCGCCGTTACTTCAGGACCAACCCCAGCAGCTGCCGGGCCAGCTCGCCGACATCCGCCCTTTCCTGGTTCGCCATGACTACCACGGCTACCGAGTCGTCGGGGGCGATGAAGAGGTCGGTCCTGAACCCGCGGTCCCCTCCGCTGTGATTGATGAGACGGTGTCCGTTCCACCCAAGCACGAACCAGCTCAGACCCTGGTGGAATGACTCGTATGGCAGCGGAACGCCCGCGCGCGCCGCGCGCGCCTTGAGTGCCTCGAACATGTCGCGCTGGCTGGACCAGAGCTGGTCGTAGGTCTCGGTCTTGAGGATCCGCTGGCCGTCCAGCTCACCCCGGTTCAGGTTGATCCGCGCCCACCGCAGCATGTCGTGCGCATCGGAGTGCATCGTGCTGCTGGCGGCGTGCCGGCGGTTGTACGGATACGCGCTGGTCGGACCCACGACGCCGCTGTCACTCCTCAGGTGCCCCCAGGCCAGCTTCGTCGAGTCGATGTCGGTCATCAACATCGTGCTGTGGGTCATGCCGGCCGGGACCAGGATGTGCTCGCGCACGTAGGTCTCGAACTCCTGGCCCGACACGACGGCGATGAGCTCCGCCAGCACCTCGAACCCGATGTTGCTGTAGTCCCACGTCTCGCCCGGGGCCGCGTTGAGCGACGAATCGGCCAGTCCCCGGATGTACCGCTCCAGCGCGCCGGCATCGTACTGGGGATGCTCCCAGTCGTAGTTGGTCACGTCAGGCATTCCCGACACGTGGGTCAGGAGCTGCCGCACCGTGATCGCCGACCCGCGCGGATCCTTCATCCGGAACCAGGTGATGTACCTGCTGAGCGGCGCGTCGAGCTCGACCTTCCCCGCCTCCACCAGCTGCATCACGCCGGTGGCCACGAACGGCTTCGAGATCGAAGCCATGTGGTAGACGGTGCGGTCGGTGGCTGCCGTATCGGTGCCGAGCCGTGTGACGCCGTAGCCCTTCTCGATGTTCGGGTGACCGGGACGGAGGATCCCAACCGCCAGCCCCGGGACCCCCGCGTCCTTCATGAACGCGGCGGCAACGGAATCGACGGAGGCAATGAGGGGATCCGCGGCGGGGGGGGCGGGCGCAGCGGTTTTCCCGCAGGCGGCGGAGAGCAGGAGCAGAGTCAGGAGGCGCATGGCGAGAATCTAGCGATCTGGCGATCTGGCGATCTCGCGATTGATTACGGGAAGGTTCCGACTCCAATCGCCAGATCACTCAGATCACGAGATCACCAGATGCTCACCTTGCTCGTCTCGCTTGCACTACAAGCCGCCGACACCGTCAGGTTCACACCGACGATTGCCCAGCCAACCTTCGCCGTTCGTGAGCCCGTCGCTCGCATCCGCCCGGGCACCGTGCTGATCAGCCGGACCAATCACGGTCCCTACTACACCGAGGCGGGCGGCGCATTCCCGGGTGAAGTCGGGCCGTTCTACGTCGAAGGCGCCACCACCAACGACATGCTCAAGGTCGAGATCATCAAGGTGCGGCCCAACACCGGACTCGCGGCGGCGCAGGTGTACTCCAACTTTGGCGGCCTCGCGTCGGACTCGAAGGTCCGCATGCTCAACGATCCGATCCAGCCCCGCCGATATCTCTGGCGGCTCGACACCACCCGCATGACCGGCACCACCGACATGCCGCGGAGCAGTCGAAAAGTGGAGATCGAGCTGCGACCCATGCTTGGCCGCATCGCCGTTGCGCCCCAGGGGGAAGAGGCCTTTGGCGGCGACTGGCCCGGCGATTTCGGTGGGAACATGGACGCCAACGAAGTACGGGAGGGAACCACCGTGTACCTGCCGATCTTCCACGACGGCGCCTACTTCTACTTCGGCGACGGCCACGCCAGGATGGGAGCAGGCGAAGTCGCGGGAACCGGCCTGGAGACCAGCATGGACGTGGTCCTCAAGGTCGACGTGATCAAGGGAAAGACCATTCTCTGGCCCCGGTTCGAGGATCGCGACTACATCATGGTGGCCGGCAGCGGCCGTCCCCTGATTGACGCGTTCCGCCTGGCGCACATCGAGCTGATCGAGTGGATGGTTCAGGACTTCGGGTTCGACAAGCTGGACGCCTACGCTCTGCTCGGACAGGTGGGCGAGAGTTCGGTCGCGAACATTGTCGATCCGGCCTACACGGTCGTCGCGAAGATCAACAAGAAGTACCTGAAATAGCTAGTGCGCCTTGCCGTTCTCGCCGTATCGGGTCCGCTCCGAAGCGCCCTTGCTCCGCGGGGTGCCGCCGCGGAATTCAAAGTGGCTCTCGTCGAGGAGGCGGTTGCCGAGCTCGGGCGGCGCCGGCGCGCGCAGGTGATGCATGAGCAGGGTCGCACCGAGATCCGCGGCAGGAAGCCAGGTGTTGACCGGGATCCCGGGGTAGAGCGAGGCATATTCGGGGCGCAGTCGCGCCTCCCGCTGTTGCGCCATCGAGGTCCTGCCGTCGGATAGGAGTCTCGCGAAGATACGCCGCCCGGGCGCGCTCCGAAACCGTGCGAGTCGGGCACCCGTCCGTTTCCCTATCTTGCTCCGGCAACTGAAGCGTCCACCCCCGACCCGATGAGGAGAACGACAATGCGCACATCCCTGCTCACGGCCCTGGCCCTCGCAGCCAACGCCGGTCTTGCGCAGGCACAGGGCGGCGTCATGACCGACCTGCTCAAGGACATGAAGGAAGTCGAGGAAAAAGTGCTGGGCCTGGCCAAGGCGATGCCCGATGCGTCCTGGACCTGGCGTCCGGGAACCGGGGTCCGCTCCGTAGGCGAGGTCTACCAGCACATCGCGACCGACAACTACCTGCTGCCGGCGATGCTGGGGACGCCGGCTCCCTCGGCGACCGGCATCAAGGGGACCGACTACAAGACCGCCCAGGCGTACGAGACCAGGAAGGCCGACCGGGCTGCGATCATGGCGGACCTCGAGGCTTCATTCGCGTTTCTTCGGAAGGCGATGGAAGCGCAGCCCGAGGCCGCGCTCACGAAGGAGATCACGGTCTTCGGGCGGAAGACCACAGCACGGGAGACCTGGATCCTGACGGTCACGCACCTGCACGAGCACCTGGGTCAGGCGATCGCGTATGCCCGGTCGAACAACGTGACCCCGCCATGGAGCCGCGGCGGCTGACAAAAACTGATAAGCCGGGAGACGTGAGCGGGAAGACGGCTGCCAAATATCTGTCATTTTGGCAGAAAATCCGGGCCCATGGGTTGCACAAGTGAACCAGAGATCAATGGCTGCTAGGGCGTAAGGCGTTTCCGTCTCACGTCTTACGTCTCACGTCTCACGATACAAGGGAACTCGACATGGCCTCATCGAAGATCATCGGCATCGACCTCGGCACGACGAACTCCGTCGTGGCCGTCATGGAAGGCGGCGATCCCGTCGTCATCCCCAACGCCGAAGGTGGCCGGACGACACCGTCGGTGGTGGCATTTACGAAGGACGGGGAGCGACTGGTCGGCCAGGTCGCCAAACGGCAGGCGGTCACCAATCCGCGGCAGACCATCTTCTCGATCAAGCGCTTCATGGGTCGGAAGGTGGCTGAGGTGCCGGAGGAGATCCGTCGCGTCCCCTTCAAGGTCGCCAACGGCCCCAATGGCCTGGCCTCGGTGGAGATCGCGGGCAAGACCTACACGCCGCCCGAAATCTCCGCGATGATCCTGCAGAAGATGAAGCAGACCGCCGAGGACTACCTCGGTCATTCGGTCGAGCGAGCGGTCATCACCGTACCGGCCTACTTCAACGACGCGCAGCGGCAGGCCACGAAGGACGCGGGCAAGATCGCGGGCCTCGAGGTGTTGCGGATCATCAACGAGCCGACCGCGGCGGCGCTCGCGTACGGCCTCGACAAGAAGAAGGAAGAGAAGGTCGCGGTTTTCGACCTGGGCGGCGGCACCTACGACATCTCGGTGCTCGAGCTGGCCGAGGGCGTCTTCGAAGTGAAGAGCACCAATGGTGACACTCACCTTGGTGGCGACGACTTCGACCAGAAGCTGATCGACTTCCTCGTCGCGGAGTTCAAGAAGGACCAGGGCATCGACCTCTCCAAGGATCCGATGGCGCTCCAGCGGCTCAAGGAAGCCGCCGAGAAGGCCAAGATGGAGCTGTCGAGCACCCAGCAGACCGACATCAACCTGCCGTTCATCACGGCGGACCAGTCGGGCCCCAAGCACCTCAACCTCACGCTCACGCGCGCCAAGTTCGAGCAGCTGGTGGACGATCTCCTCCAGCGAACCTTGCCGCCGATGCAGCAGGCGCTCAAGGACGCCGGCCTCAAGCCGTCGGACATCGACGAGGTCATCCTGGTCGGCGGGTCGACCCGAATCCCGCGGATCCAGACGATCGTGAAGGACTTCTTCGGCAAGGAGCCGAACCGGTCGGTCAACCCGGATGAAGTCGTGGCGATCGGCGCCGCGATCCAGGGTGGCGTGCTCGGGGGTGACGTGAAGGACGTGCTCCTGCTCGACGTGACGCCGCTCTCGCTCGGTATCGAGACCCTGGGCGGAGTCACCACGGTGCTCATCCCGCGCAACACGACGATCCCGACCCGGAAATCGGAGGTGTTCTCCACCGCGGAGGACAACCAGACCACGGTCGAGATTCACGTGCTCCAGGGCGAGCGACAGATGGCGCAGGACAACCGGACCATCGGCAAGTTCCAGCTTACCGGGATTCCGCCGGCACCGCGCGGCATGCCGCAGGTCGAGGTGACATTCGATATCGACGCCAACGGCATCCTCCACGTGTCGGCCAAGGACAAGGCGACGAACAAGGAGCAGAAGATCCGGATCGAAGCCTCCAGCGGGCTCTCCGACTCCGACATCGACAAGATGGTGAAGGCCGCGGAGCTCCACTCGAAGGAAGACAAGGATCGCCGCGACCAGATCGAGGCCCGGAACCATCTCGACGGCCTGGTTTACAAGGTCGAGAAGGACTCCAAGGAGTGGGTCGACCGGCTGGATACGGCCGCCAAGACCCGGCTCGACGAGGCGGTCGAGGCCGGCAAGCAAGCCCTACGTACCGGCGACAATGACGGCATCAAGAAGGCGCTCGAGGAGCTGAACGCCGCTTACAGCGCAGCCGGAGCCTCGCTCTACCAAGCGGCCCAGGCCGCGGGCGCCCAGGAAGCCGCCCCGGAGGGTGGTGACCAGCCTTCAGGCGGAGGGAAGCCGGAAGACGTGGTGGAGGCGGACTACGAGATCGTCGATGAAAACAAGAAGTGACGGTTAGGGCGGTTAGGGCGGTGAGGACGGTTTCT
>DATEOL010000134.1:0-4991 GCA_035274025.1 Gemmatimonadales bacterium
GCCAGGGCACGCCGGCCGGCGCGTGGGCGGCGGGCACGTGGCCCATGGGCGCGACCCCGACGCCTGGCCCCGGCAACAAGCTCTGGATGTTTGCCGAGGGGTGGGCCTGGTCCTCTTCCGACCAGACCACCTGGGAGCGCCAGGCCAACCGCCTTCCCTTCGGCATCCGCTCCGGCACCGCCTTCGTCTGGTTCGACAACAAGCTGTGGGCCTACGGGGGCGTGATGGGCACCACGGCCAAGAACGACGTCTGGTTCACGGCCGACGGCATCCGGTGGACCAACGTGTCCACCCGTGCCGGCTGGTCTCCTCGCCGTGACCATCGGGTCATCGAGTTCCTCGGCAAGCTCTGGCTGATCGGCGGCAACGACGGCTACGACCGCAACGACATCTGGTTCAGCAACAACGGCATCGATTGGCGTTCCGCCGGTCCCTCTCCGGCGTGGTTCCCGCGTACGAAGCCGGTGATCACGGTATTCGGTGACAAGCTCTGGATGTACGGTGGTAGCGGCGGGCCGGTCCCGCGCATCGATGTGTGGTCCTCCGAGAACGGGAAGGATTGGACTGAAGTCGCCTCCCGGGCCGCCTGGGCCGGACGCGCCTGCGCCGGCGGCGCCGCGTTCGACGGACGCCTCTGGTACCTGGGCGGCGCCGGCCGCGATGGCGTGGCGATGCGCGATGTCTGGTCCTCGACCGACGGCGCCACCTGGGTCAGGTCCCCCGATGCGGAATGGAGCGGGCGCTGCGGTGAGGAGGCGTTCGTCTTCGACAACAAGCTCTGGCTCTTCGGCGGCCGCGTCCCGGAACCGCGCGGCGAAAGTCGTCTTGCCGATGACGTCTGGTTCCTGAGCACGCGCTGATGGCAACTCAAGCAGACATGGACTTTGCGTACTCCCTCACCGACCGGCTCTTCCGGATGAGTGTGGGGGAGCTCTCCGATTTCAGCGGCGCCAAATACGACGGCGATTTCGCTCTTTCCCTCGAGGAGGCCCAGCGGAAGAAGCACGAGTTCGTGGCCGAATCGCTCAAGGTCCCGTCCGGCGGGCGCGTCGCCGACCTCGGGTGCGGCTGGGGCGCCATGCTCAACTTCCTCCGCACCCGCAGCATCCACGGCGTGGGCGTGACGCTCTCGCGCGGCCAGCAGGCGGCCTGCCAGCGTCACGGCCTCGAAGTGCATCTGCACGACGCGCGCACCGTCACCCGGGACACCTATGGTCCCTTCGATGGTGTCGTGAGCCTCGGCGCCTTCGAGCACTTCTGCTCGATCGATGAGTACAAGGCGGGCCACCAGGACACGATCTATTCGAGTCTCTTCGAAAACGTCTCGACCATGATCCCCAAGGGCGGACGGTTCTTCCTGCAGACGATGGTCTTCGGGAAGCACATGATCCCGCTCGATCGCATCCGCATGGATGCGCCGAGACTTTCGGACGCGCACGTGCTGGCGCTCCTGCAGAAGACCTTCCCCGGCTCCTGGCTTCCGTACGGGTCGGAGCAGGTCGAGCGGAACGCCGCACCGCACTTCAAGCTGGTGAAGAAGGAAAGCGGACGGCTGGACTACATCGAGACAATCAAGATCTGGCGGCAGCGCTTCGGGCGGGTCACTCCGCGGAAGCTTCTCCTGTGGGCTTCCCTGGTCCCCAAGTACCTGATGGATTCGGACTTCCGGCAGGCCTTCGTGTCAGGCGTCAGCGCGAATACGCTCGCATTCGAGCGGGAGCTGTTTGATCACTACCGGTTTGTATTTGAGCGCGTGGCCTGATCGTCGAAGAGCCGCCTACGACCCCGCCGCGAGCAGCTTCTCGAACCGCGGATTCCCCTTGAGCTCCGCGAATGTCGGATCGATCCGCAGCCATCCCGGCGAGAGGTAGTATGGCGTCTGGAGCAAGGGCTCGAGCAGGTCCATGGCCTTTTCCTTGTCGCCGAGCATCAGATAGGTCCGCGCGCCCTGGTGCTGGAAGTAGGCGCCGTTCTGGGCGTCCTTGGTGATAGGCGCCATCGCCATTCCCTTCTCCGCCTGCGCGATTGCCTCGGTCTTCCGACCCATGTAGGCGAGGGCCAGTCCGTCCAGCACGTGGAGCTGGGCATTGTCGGGTGCGCCCTTCAGCTGCTCCAGGAACGCCTGATGCGCCGTATCGGCGTAGGCCCGGGCACGCTCCTTATCGCCCCGCAGCCAGTAGGTCTGCATGAAGACCGATCCCCAAGCCGCGGGATCGTCAAAGAACGCCGAGGCGGGAAGCCGCAGCAGGACCTTCTGCTGGTCGTCCGTAAGCACCCAATAAAGGTCATTGTACGTGGCCATGTAGGCCACGAGCGCGGGCTGGCCCAGGGCTCCCGGGGTGTTCCGGATGACCGCCCGCGCCCCATCGAGGTCCCCTCGGCCGAGGAAGGACATGACCTGGGACTGGATGATGTTCGGATCGGTCGGCGCCAGGGCCAGCGCGTCGTGTCCGACCGCGGTGGCCTCGTCATAACGACGCATGATGTTCAGGCCGCCCTGCAGCGAGTTCAGCACTCGGGGCGACCTCGGATCAAGTCGTCGCGCCCGCTCCGCGTAACTGATCGCATCATCCCAACGGCCCAGGCCACCGTAGATGCCCGATGCCTGGGTGAGGACATCGGGGTCGTTCGGTGCCAGCCGAAGCGCGACGGCCAGGTGTTCCTCCGCCCGTTCGATCGAGCCTACGACGGCGCGAGCGTAGCTGGCCATGGCTAAATGGCTCGGCGCCGCATCAGGCGCGAGACGCAGGGCCCGTTCCGCGGCCTCCTTGCTGCGTCCCGCGATGCCGGGATCAGGCGTTCCGTTCGAATACAGGGTTGCGAGTGAGGTCGCGAGGCGCGCGTAGGCCACTGCGAAGGTCGTATCGAGGGCCGCGGCCTGATCGTAGTAGCCCGATTGCACCCGGAGCGACGCCGGGTCCCGCGCTGTGACGGCGCGGCCCTTGAGGTAGAGGTCCCACGCGGCGGGATTCTTGGTGGGTCGCTCCTCGAGATGTTTCTGGTCGTCCGCGCCGAGGGCCACACCGAGCGCCCCGGCGACGCGGCTCGCGATCTGCGATTGGACCTGGAACATGTCGGTCAGGTCGGAATCGAAGGTCTGCTGCCAGGTTGCCGCACCGGTCCTGGTGGTGATCAGTTCGGGCACGACCTGGACTCGCCCGCCGCCACCCGCATTCCTCTGAAGTCGAACGACCGCGGTCAGGAGGTAATCGACGCCCAGTTCCTTGCCAATCTGTTGCAGCGATTTGGTGGTCTGCCGGTACTGATCACTGCTGCTCCGCGCCGTCACCTGAAATGCCGGCAGCATCGTGAGCTTGCCTCGGACCTCATCCGCGATTCCTTCCCCGAGGTATTGGTCCTGTGCTTCGCCGCCCCGCATATCGAAGGGCAGGATGGCGAGTCTGACGCCCCCGCCCGATCCCGACGGTGTGCCGAGGGCCGAGGCCGAGGCAATGATCGCCCAGAGGCCGAGCGCGAGCGCGCCACCGACCGCGGCGTTGGTCCAGGTGAGGAACCGGCCGAGGCCCGGCGTCGCGATGCCTGCCTTGCGCTTCTTCTCTGCGCTGCCGGTCAGCACCAGCACAACTGCGCCGATGGCGAGGAGGAGGCCGGCAAGGCCCATCCACCAGATCGGCAATCCCCACTTCTTCATCAGCATGGAGACGACGAAGAGTCCCGCGACCGATCCGACACCGAAGAGGCCCCAGACCACCAGCGGTGACGCACCCCGGGCCGGCACCTGGACCACGACGTTGCCGCTTCGCGAGCTCTCCATCGCGTCGGTGAGCCCCTTCGCGAACGCGGCCGCGTTGGCGGGACGGTCCGCCGGACTCTTGGCGAGGGCACGGGCGACGAGCGAGGGGAGCGAAGCGGGAAGGTTCTGTCGCACCGCGCTCAGCGACCGCGGCTCCTCGGTCAGGCTCCGCGCGATGATCACCTGCGCGGTGGGTCCGGTGAACGGTGGCTCACCCGCGAGCATCTCGTAGAGCACCGCCGCGGTGGCGTAGACGTCGCAGCGCCCGTCCACGTCGCGCATGCCGCTGGCCTGCTCCGGACTCATGTACTGCGGTGTTCCCACGGCCAGTCCCGTCGCGGTGATCGCTTCGCCGGATCCGACCGCGCGGGCGATGCCGAAATCGGCGACCAGCGCGTGGCCCCCGGAAATCAGGATGTTCGCGGGTTTGATGTCGCGGTGAATGATCCCGCGCTCGTGGGCGTAGGCCAGCGCGTCGGAGACCTCCCGCGCAAGCTTCACGGCATCTTCCACCGGAAGCTGGCCCTCCCGTTTCATCCGCGCCGAGAGCGATTCGCCCTCGACCCAGGGCATGACGTAATAGAGGAAGCCCTTGGCGTTCCCGGAGTCGTACATCGGGAGGATATGGGGATGACTCAACTGTCCCGCGATCTCGACTTCCCGAAGGAACCGGTCCGCACCGAGCGTGGCGGCCAGCTCGGGCCGCATCACCTTCACCGCCACCTTCCGGTTGTGCTTGATGTCGCGGGCGAGGTAGACGGTCGCCATGCCCCCCTCGCCGAGGATCTTCTCCACGGCGTAACGATCCGCGAGGGCCTGTTTCACCCGGGAGACTTCCACGACGCCGGTCGTGGCGGTGCGCGGCGGTACGCCGGGCTCCGTGGGAGTCGCGGTTCCGCAGTTCATGCAGAAGTGCGCCGCCTCGGGAAGAGGCGTATGGCAGGCCGGACACTCGCGAAGGGCAGTGCTCAGACGAAGCGCCTTGGTGCGGGGGTTAACACAATATAAGGCGGTCGGTCGGGCAGACGGGTCGGTGGGCCGCCCGACGGCGTAGATTCCTGCACTCCGGAGGCTCCATGCCCGACATCTGGCACGACCTCGGCCCCATCGAGGAACTCTCCCGCCGGCCGCTGCAGCAGATCACCGTCGGCCGGACCCGGCTCGCGGTCTCCTGCGTGAACGGGGTCTTTGCCGTCGTCTCCGGCGCGTGCAACCACGCCGGCGGTCCCCTCGGCGA
>DATEOL010000135.1:0-7171 GCA_035274025.1 Gemmatimonadales bacterium
CAGCGGAAATGGCCGCGCCCACCGCGAGGATCACGATCCCGGGCACGAGATAGCCCGCGAGGTTGAATCCTTCGGGCTTCGGGGCCATGAGGATCTGCTCGCCGTGCTTCTCGATGAACGCGGCGATCACTTCATCGGGCGACTTCCCCTCGGCGCGCAGGTCCATCACTTCCTGGTGCAGCGCGGGGGAGAACTGGCAGGTGAAGTCCGTGGTACGGCAGGTGAAGATGTCGAGGTTGCAGCCGCAGGTGCACTTGAGCTTGTGCTCGATGCCCTTGATCACCTCGTCGTTGTCGAGTGTGCCGACCGGCGCACGGGAACGCCCCACCGTGCCGGGGTCGCGCAGGCGATCGGCCTGGTCACCCTGCCAGGGCAGCAACGACGCGAGGGCCGTCCCGAGGAATCCGCGACGGTCCATCACGCCTCGGTCCCGATCAGCCGCGCTTCAAAGCCGGCCTGGGCGCTGCTACCCGCCGCGACGGGAACCGTCGCGCGACCTCCGGGCCACATCGTCGTGAGGCCGCCGATCACGAGGATCACGCCGCCGGCCCACACCCACCACACCAGCGGATTGATCGTGATGGCGAAGTTGGATCGCTCGGTGCCGCCGACCGATCCCGCATAGACGACGTAGATGTCTTCCCGCAGCCCGCTCCGGATTCCGACCTCGGTGGACGGCTGGAACGTCGGCTCCCCGAAGCTGTTCACGTGCTGGCGTTTTTCCGACGTCAACACGCCTCCCGCCTTCCCGTCCTTCCGGACTTCGAGCGAAGCGGACGAGACCTGGCGGTTGAGGGCCTCATACTGCGAGATGCCGAGAAACGTGAACGACCAGGTATGACCAAAGGGCGACTTGATCTCGACCTTCTCGCCCGGGACCAGGGTGACTTCCTTCGTCACCTTGAAGATCGATCCCGCGAAGGCGACGAAGTAGACCAGGACGCCGAGGTGCACGAGGTATCCGCCATAGCGACGACGGTTCCGGCCGATGAGGCGGAGGAGCGCGATCGGCGCGCTCTCAGCGAACATCCGGTGGCGGGCGCGAATCCCGCGATAGAACTCCTGCGCCACGGTCCCGAGCACGAAGGCCGCGAGGCCCCAGGTCATGAGGGCGTACACATCGCGGACACCGATCACCGCCAGCAACAGCGCCACGAACGCGCCGGTCACGACCGGCACGATGAACTGGCGCCGCAGGTTCGCGGTCGAAGCTTTCCGCCACGCGATGAGGGGTCCGATCCCGGTGAGCAGCAGCAGCAGCAAGCCAAGCGGGACGTTCACGCGATTGAAGAAGGGCGGGCCCACCGTGATCTTCACGCCCCGCACCGCTTCCGACAGGATCGGGAAGAGCGTTCCCCACAGCACCGAGAAGGCGATGCCCACGAGGATCAGGTTGTTGAAGAGGAAGGCCGCCTCGCGGCTCGCCATGGACTCCAGCTTGGCCTCCGGCTCGAGCCTGGGCCACCGGAGGTAGAGCAGGATGAACGCCGCCGAGCCGGCGGCGACCAGGAACGCGAGGAAAAAGTACCCCACGTTCGACTGGGCGAAGCTGTGCACGCTCGCGATGACACCCGACCGGGTGATGAAGGTGCCGAAGATCGAGAGCAGGAACGTCACGATGACGAGCGACATGTTCCAGCGCTTGAGCATCCCGCGCTTCTCCTGGATCATCACTGAATGGAGGAACGCGGTCATGGTGAGCCAGGGCAGGAAGCTCGCGTTCTCCACCGGGTCCCAGGCCCAGTAGCCACCCCAGCCCAGCTCGACGTAGGCCCACCACATGCCGAGCGTGATCCCGATCGACAGGAAAAGCCAGGAGAGCAGGGTCCACTTCCGGATCGCATGGAGCCAGCCGGTATCGAGCTTCCCCGACATCAGCGCCGCCATCGCGAAGGCGAACGGGATCGTGATGCTGATGTAGCCGAGGTAGAGCATCGGGGGATGGATGACCATCCCCGGGTTCTGGAGCTGGGGGTTGAGCCCGTTCCCATCGGGCGGTGTGACTGCCATCCGCTCGAACGGATTGGCACCGCCGAAAATCATGGTGACGAGGAAGAACGCGGCCACGGTGTTCACCACCGCGGCGACGTAGGGCATCAGCTCCTCATGACGGCGGCTGGTGACCGCTTGCGCCAGCGCCCCGAAGACCGAGAGCACCAGGCACCAGAAGAGCAGCGAGCCCTTCTGTCCCGCCCAGAACGCCGTGAAGACGTAGGCACCGGGGAGATTCCGGGAGGTGTAGGCCCAGACGTATTCGATGTTGAAGTCGTGCCCGACCAGGCCCTTCCAGAGGGCGAGGGACGCCACGATCATCGCGACGGCGAGCGCGTAGGACGAGCCGATCGTGGTGCGGGCGAGGTCGGGACGGTCCTTCCAGCGACCGCCGAATCCCACGACGGCGCCCCACACGGCCGTCATCAGGCCGAGCCAGAGCGCGAACTGCCCGAGGAGGGTCACGTCACGCCTTCTTCGACTTCTCGTACTCGGCTTCGTAGCGCGAGCCGCACTTGGCCAGGACCTCGGTGGCCCTGAAGATGCCGTCGCGCCCGTATTTCCCTTCGACGATCACCTCGATGTCGTTGGCGTCGGTGAAAGTGTCGGGCACGATGCCGACGTAGGTGACGTCGAACTGCCTCGACCCGTCGCTCACGGCGAAGTCGACGCGGCGCGCCGCATCGTCCCGGCGGATCGACCCGGGGACGACCTTGGCACCCACCTTGATACCAACGTCGTAGAAGGTCGGGTCCGCCTCGACCTTGTTGACCAGCTCACTGGGCGTGAGAAAGTAGACGCCGGTCTCCTTGACGCCGCTGGCGATGAGGAAAATGACGCTGGCGATGATGATGCCGGCGCCCAGCAGGAACTTGTTTCGCGGACTCATCGGGCACCTTGCTCTGCTGCCTGCCGGAAGCTGTCGAGCATCCCGCGATGCGCGACGTACTCCGGCCGATTGGTCTTCAATTCTTCATCCGCCACGGCGAGGAATCCCTTGTAGGCGGCGGTGACTTCCTGGGGCTTCTTCTCGAACTGTCCGATCGCGGCCTGGAGCACGAACCCGAACAGGTGCTTCGGCTCCTGGGTGCGGATCGTATCGGCGAGCGCGCGGGCGCCATCAAAATCGCCGGCGTGCAGCTTGATGAGGGCGACATCATACCGGGCGTCGGCGTCGACCTCCGGCAGGTTGCCATACGCCATGATCGCCATCGGCGTGAAGCGATTGGCCTGGGCGGTGTCGCCGTTTTCGGAGGCCGTCATCACCCGGGTGAAGAGCCGGTCGAACGCCTCGCGCGGACTCATCTTGCTGAGATCAGGGGGCGTGCCACCGCCCTGGCTCGCGAATGGCTCCTGGGGAGCGGACTGCTGTTGCGCCTGCGCCACCCCGGCAGGACTCTGGCTCCGGTAGGCGATGATCAGGGCGACCACGAGTCCCGCTCCCGCCGCGATGGCGAAAGGAAGGACACCTTTTCCGCCGCCACCACCCGCGCGGACGGCGGTGGCGGCACCGACCGCGGTCCCGCACGAGGCGCAGTATCTCGTCCCAGGCTGGATCGCGGAGCCGCACTGTGCGCAGGCCATGGCGGCGAGGCGGGCGCCGCACTGGCCGCAGAATTTTCCACCCGCCTGGGAGCCACAATTCGGGCACGTTGCCATGGGGGAAATCTAAGCGATCCAGCTCGCTAGATCGCCACATCCCCAGATGTCCGGGCCCAGGCGAGCGCGGCGCCCACGGCCCGGTGCCATTCCGCAAGTCTGGCGCTACGCCAGGCATGGTCTTTCGCTGGTGCGAAGACTCTCATTCCCACCTCCCCCGCAAGCTCTTCGGGTCCTCGCCAAACTCCCAGCGCCATCCCGGCCAGCGCGGCCGCGCCGAGCGCCGTGCTCTCGACGATGGCGGGCCGTTCGACCGGCACGCCGAGCACATCCGCCTGGTATTGCATCAGCCAGTCATTCGCGGCGGCGCCGCCGTCGACCCGAACGAATGGAAGCGGCAGGCCACTTCCCTTCACCATCGCGGCGAGGAGGTCGGCGGACCCGAAGGCCATCGCCTCCAGGGCGGCGCGGACCAGGTGCGCGCGGGTGGTGCCGCGCGTGAGTCCCGTGATGGTTCCGCGGGCCCTGGCTTCCCAATGAGGTGAGCCCAGCCCCGTGAAGGCGGGCACGAAGTGCACCCCACCGGTGTCGGCGGCTGAGCGCGCGAGCGCTTCGGTCTCGCCCGCGTTGGTGATGAGGCCGAGCCCGTCGCGCAGCCATTGGACGGCGGCACCGGCGATGAAGACGCTGCCCTCGAGCGCGAAAGTGCGCTCTCCCTTCGCGCCACAGGCCGCGGTCGTGAGCAATCCTTCGGCCGCGCGGGGGCGTTGCGCACCGGCCTGCTGCAGGAGGAACGCTCCGGTTCCGTAGGTGTTCTTGGCCGAACCAGGAGTGACGCAGGCCTGGCCGAAGAGCGCAGCCTGCTGGTCACCCGCATTCCCCGCGATCGGGAGTGGCGAGCCGAAGTGCGACGCGGCCGCTGTTCCCACCGTTTCACTCGAGGCGCTGATCGCGGGCAACAGCGCGCGAGGCACGGAGAAGAGCTCGACAAGCTCCTCGCTCCAGGAGGCCTGGTCGAGGTCGTAGAGGAGGGTGCGCGACGCGTTGGTGTGATCGGTGACGTGGGCGCCGCCGTTGGTGAGCCGTGCGATCAGCCAGGTGTCCACCGTGCCGGCCGCGAGATCCCCCCGCTCCGCGCGACGCCGGAGCTCGGCGTCATTCAACAGCAGCTCGAGCTTGGTCGCCGAAAAATACGGATCGAGCATCAGCCCGGTTCGCTCGCGAATCCAGAGTTCCCTGCCCTCGGCGCGCAGTGCTTCGCAGCGCGCGGTCGTGCGGCGGTCCTGCCACACGATGGCGCGATGGACCGGGCGCAGGGTCGCGCGCTCCCAGAGGACGATGGTCTCGCGCTGGTTGGTAATGCCGATGCCGGCCGGCATTTCGCCCGAGCCACGAATCGCCTCGCGACCGGCGGCGAGTGTGGCGAGGAAGAGATCCTCGGGGTCGTGCTCCACCCAGCCGGGCTCGGGATAGTGCTGGGGAATCTCGCGATAGCCGCGACCGAGCACGCGGCCATCCTGGTGGATGACCAGAGCAGTTGAACCGGTGGTTCCCTGATCCAACGCAAGAATGGAAGCCATGACGTAAGGACGTAAGGGCGTAAGGACGTAATGACGCAGCATAGACTATACTCTGCCTACGTCCGTACGTCCCTACGTCCCTTACGTCCTTACGTCATGCCCACGACCCTGCTTTTCGACATCGCGGATGGCATCGCCACCATCACGGTCAATCGCCCCGACAAGCTCAACGCCCTCAACGCCACCGTCATCACGGAGCTGGGTGAGCTGGTTGAGCAGGTTCGCGGCGACACCGCCATCAAGGCGGTGATCCTCACCGGTGCCGGGCCCAAGGCGTTCGTCGCCGGCGCGGACATCAGCGAGCTGGCGCAGTGTGACGTGGCCAACGCGGAGCGGCTCTCGCGGACGGGGTCGCGGATCTTCCGCGCCTACGAGACACTGAGCAAGCCGGTCATCGCGGCCGTCAACGGCTTCGCGCTCGGTGGTGGGTGTGAGCTGGCGATGGCGTGCCACGTCCGGCTCGCGAGCGAGAACGCGAAGTTCGGTCAGCCCGAAGTGAAGCTCGGCACGTCACCAGGCTACGGGGGAACGATCCGCCTTCCCCGGCTTGTCGGTCGGGGACGCGCGACCGAGCTGCTGCTCACCGGCGGGATGATCGACGCGGCGGAAGCGTATCGCATCGGACTGGTCAATCGGGTGGTGGCTCAGGATCAGCTGCTTGCCGAATCGGTGAAATTGGCGAAGGCGATGATCGAGACCGGACCGGTAGCCGTCGGCGCGTGCCTTTCCATGGTCGACCGCCAGGAGCACATGTCGCTCGACGAAGCGCTCGAAGCGGAAACCAGGGTGTTCGGCGAGCTCGCCGGTTCGGCCGACTTTCGGGAGGGAACCTCGGCGTTCCTGGAGAAGCGAAAGGCGAACTTCACGGGGCGCTGATGTCCCCGACTGTCCCCGGCTGTCCCCGAGCTACGCCTGCAATCCGCGCCGTAACTCCGCTATTTTTCAGCCGATGCGCGCCGTACGACTGGCCGCCCGCGGGTTCCGGAATCTGGCCGATTTCGACCTCGATCTCCCTTCCGCCGGCGGGGTGTTTCTGGGCCCCAACGGGCACGGGAAAACCAGTCTCCTGGAGGCGCTGTACTACCCCGTCCTTTTTCGGTCATTCCGGGGGTCGGCGGATCCGGATCTAGCCCGATGGGGCGGCTCCGGTTTTGGTCTGGCTGTCGGACTGTCTGACTGCCGGACCGTTGGACCGCCTGACCGTCTGACCGAGCTGGCAGCGGTCTATTCCCGAACGGACCGACGGCGGCGTACCACGGTCGATGGCGTTGAGGGCCGGACTCTTTCCGAGTCGATAGGGCACTGGCTGGCGGTCGCGTTCCTGCCCACCGACCTGAGCCTGGTCCAGGGCGCCGCGAGCGAGCGTCGGGCGTACCTCGATCGGGTGTTGTCGCTCTCGTATCCGGAATACTTCCGCGCGCTGCTGCGCTATCGCCGCGGGCTCACGCAACGGAACTCGGCGCTGCGCCAGGGACGAACCGACCTCGCGCAGAGCTTCGAATCGGGCATGGCGGGGCCGGGCGCCGTGATCATCGCCGCCCGGCTCGCGTGGACCGAGAAGACCGGACCGCGATTCGGGACCGAATCAGCGGCCCTGGGGGAAGCCGGCTCCACCGCGCTTCGCTACAAGGGTGAAGCCGCGCTGGCCGATCCGGGCGCCTGGCCGGCCGCCTTCGCGGCGGCGCGGCGGCGCGAGGAATCGCGGGGTGTCACCCTGGTCGGCCCGCAGCGCGACGACCTGCTGCTCGACCTCGATGGGCACTCGACCCGGGATTTCGGGTCGACCGGCCAGCAGCGGACCGCGGCCGTGGCCCTCAAGCTCTGCGAGCTCGCGACGATCGCGGAGATGCGTGGCACCGAGCCGGCGCTCCTGCTCGACGACGTGTTCGCCGAGCTCGACGAAGCGAGGCAGGCAGGTTTGGCCGAGCGACTGAAGGCGAGTGAGAGGCAGGTCTTTGTGACCGCTCCGAGGCGGGACGAGCTGCCGGAAGCGCTGGATC
>DATEOL010000136.1:0-5024 GCA_035274025.1 Gemmatimonadales bacterium
AGCCGCACAGCGATGCTGTGCACGGTCTCGCCACCAGTGGCCGGCTTCTGGGAGGCGACCTCGAGCATCTCGCGGGTGCGCAGCACACCGAGAA
Organism: Gemmatimonadales bacterium; assembly: GCA_035274025.1. GTDB lineage: Bacteria > Gemmatimonadota > Gemmatimonadetes > Gemmatimonadales > GWC2-71-9 > SZUA-320. The sequence continues at coordinate 95 of DATEOL010000136.1, forward strand.
ATCCCTCGAGGTCCCGCTGGGCCTGCGCGAAGGGCTGCTTGGGTGGCAGCAGGATCGCGAGCTGGAGGTCGTCCCCCGCGATGTACACCACGCTGCCTTCCTCGATCCGCTCCACCTCGGTGCGACCGCTTGGGGTGGCGAGCCCGCTCAGCCGGTTTTCGATCGCGCGCTTGACCGTGTCGCGGACGGCCGGGTCGGTCACGTCGACGATCCCGCCGCGGTCGGATTTCCGCAGCCAGACGCCGAGAGCTCCATTGGCCCGGGCGATCCAGGCAAGCTCGGGAGGATCGCTCACGACCGGGGGCTGCGGACGGCCCGGTGCGGACGCGGCGGGGGCGACCTTCTCCGAGAACAGCCGGGCAAGCACCCAGCTGATCCCCGCGCCCACGCCGCCCGCAACCACGATCAAAGGCCAATCCATCGCTACCCCCGTCCCCTAGTCGACATCCTCATCCGCGACCCGTCGCAACCAGCCACGGCGGCGGAACCAGAACATGATGACGAGGCTCACCACGGCCATCGCCAGCAGTACCATCGGATAGCCCCATCGCTGACTCAGCTCGGGCATGTGCTCGAAGTTCATCCCGTAGACGCCCACGATGAACGTGAGTGGGAGGAAGAACGCCGAGAACACCGTCAGCACCCGCATCACCTCGTTGGTCCGGTGCGAGGCCACCGCCAGGTAGGTCGCGAGGAGCCCCTGGGTCTCATCCAGCAGCTGGTCGGCGTAGAACAGGTAACTCTCCGCCGTGTCCCGCACGTCCTGATAGACCGGCGTCGTGCGCTCCTGGCTGGCGCCGAACTTCGTCACCACGCTCGACATCAGCCAGAGCAGCCGCCGGATCAGCCCGATCCGCCGCTTGAGCTGGTGGATCGTGTTCAGGTCCGGGCCCTTCACCTTCGGCTCGAACAGCGCCTGTTCGAACGTTTCCAGCGTCACTTCCGCTTCCTCGAGGGGCGCGTCATAGCTGCCCAGGGTGTCGATGGCAATCGCCGCGAGCAGCGCGGGCACCGTGGTCTTCTCGCCGGTGCCACACCGGCCGCTCCATTCCCGTTCCACCGCTTGCAAGGCCGGCAGCTCGGCGCGGTGAATCGTGAGGAGGAGGTCGCCACGCGAGAACATCGCGATCTTCCTCGTCACGTCCTGCACCGCGGTGCCGCTCCGGTCCGGCCGCTCGCCCCAGACGCGCAGGATCATGAAGAGCGCGTCGTCGATCCGTTCGTACTTCGGGAGGTGCGTGGGGTCGAGGCAGTCCTCGACGGTCGTCTCGTGCAGCCGGTGCAGGCGCGCGAGCTCATGCAGCTCCTCGACCGAGGGCGCCGTCACGTCGATCCAGGTGACGCCCTGATGCTCCGCGCGCAGGATCGTCCGGATCATGCCCCTGTCCGCGTCGTGATACGTGCAGCGGCAACTCCCGCACCGAAGCCGTTGTCAATGTTCACGACGGTCACGCCCGCCGCACAGGAATTGAGCATTCCGAGCAGCGCTGCCAAACCTTTGAACGATGCGCCGTACCCCACGCTCGTAGGCACAGCGATGACAGGGACATCCACGAGGCCCCCCACGACACTCGGCAGCGCTCCCTCCATGCCCGCGACCACGATGATGGCGCCGGCGCCACGAAGCCGGTCAGTGCGCGAAAGCAGTCGATGCAGGCCCGCCACACCAACATCGTGCATTCGATCAGGGCGTGCCCCGAATGCGGCGGCCGTTACACACGCCTCCTCGGCCACCGCGAGGTCGCTGGTCCCGGCCGAGACGATCAGGACCGGAGCGCCTCGTGGTTCCGGCGCCGACTCCGGCTTGAGCCAGAGCGTCCGGCTCGCCGCATCCCACGCGGTGAGCGGAAACCGCGCGGTCACCGCGCGCGCCTGTGCCTCGGTGGCGCGGGTTCCAAGAAACCCGCCGTTCGCCGCGTGCAGCCGTTCGCAGATCGTGGTGACCTGCTCCACCGATTTGCCTTCACAGAATACGACTTCGGGCTGACCCTGCCGTAGTCCCCGATGGTGATCGAGGACGGCAAATCCCAGGTCCTCGGCTGGAAAATGCTGCAGCCGTGCCAGGGCTTCCTCCGGAGTCTGCTTCCCGGCCGCGACGTCGGCCAGCAGGGACTCGAGGCTTGCGCGATTCACGCCGCGGTCGCGACCGGCTCCAGGTATTCCTGAAAGATCATGGCCGCTTCCGACATGGTCTCCACATGGAAGAGGCGCTCCCGGAGCGCCGAAGCACCGGGCAGGCCCCGGGTATACCAGCCCAGGTGCTTGCGGAACTCGATGACAGTCTTCCGGCTCTCACCCTGCAGCCGGAGCGCCAGCTCCGCGTGCTCCAGCGCGAGCACAAACTTCTCCGCCGGCGAGGGAGCGGGCGGCCGGGGTCTCCCCTGGAGCAGTTCCCGCGCTTCACGGAAGAGCCAGGGATTTCCGAAGGATCCGCGTCCGATCATCACCGCGGCGCAGCGGGTGTGATCGCGCATGCGGACCACGTCCTCCGGCTTCTGGATATCACCGTTCCCGATCACCGGAACGCTCAGCGCCTCGACGACGCGGGCGATCTCGTCCCAGTCGGCGGACCCGGTGAACATCTGGGTGCGGGTGCGTGCGTGCAGCGTAAAGGCGCGCGCGCCGGCGTCCTGCATGCGCAACGCGATAGCGACAGGATCCCGGGTCGCCTCGCTCCACCCGCTCCGGGTCTTCACCGTGACCGGGAGGTGCGTCGCGCTCACGACGGCGCGGATGATTTTTTCCACCAGGTCCATGTCGCGGAGGCAGCCGGATCCACCGTTCCGCTGCACCACCTTCTTGACCGGGCACCCGAAGTTGATATCGATGAATTCCGGCTCGTACGCCTCGGTCACGATGGCGGCTGCCCTTCCCATGGCTTCGGCGTCGGCACCGTAGATCTGCACGCCGATGGGTCGTTCCACCGGCTCGAATTCACAGCCTTCGAGGGTCTTCCGGATGCCACGGCGAATCGCTTCGGCGGCGAGGAATTCCGTCATGAGGATATCGGCCCCGAGCCGCCGGCAGATTTGCCGGAAGGGCGGCTCGGATACTCCGGCCATGGGGGCCAGAATCAGCGGGGTCTCGACCCCCGGTGCGTAGGGTAACCTCATACAACAAAGCTACTTATTAGCGGCGGTGTCACAAAGCCCTGGAGGCCTGAAGCCCTGATGCCTGATGAGTTCCGCCCCACCCGGCCTTGGGGCCATTAGGGCCTCAGGGCTTATTTATGTGTGCGCCTCGCCGACTTTCTCGAGCCGTCCACTGTCTCCTTCGATCTCGCCGGCGAGGATCGAGACTCGGCATTCGGCTACCTCGTCGGCCTCCTCCAGCTCAACGACAAGTCGGCCACCACGGTCCATCGCCAGCTCATCCGGCGCGAAATCCTGGGCTCGACAGGCTACGGCTTCGGGATCGCCATCCCCCACTGCCGGACGCTCGCCGTGGCGCGGCTTCGTCTTGCCTTCGGCGTGCATCGGCGCGGCGTGGACATGAATGCGGTGGACGGAGGCCCGGTACGGGTTTTCTTCCTGATCGTCGCTCCGCCCATGGAAGTCTCGAACCAGTATCTCCCGCTGCTCGGCCGGATCGCACAGCTGGTGCGCGAGCCGGAAGTACCCGCGCGCCTCGCGTCCCTCACGAGTTACGATGAGCTGCAACGTCTGTTGTCGGAAAAAGGGGTGTGAGCGAGCCCGGCGCCCTGCCGAGCTCAGGCCACTCCGGCAGGCGAGGCGGTACGGTCGAGGACCTTCCGCGCCGCGGCTTCCCCGCTCAGGAATGCTTCGTCAGTCCAGAGATATCCCCACTCGCCGTACCGGCCCACCGGAGCAACGCCGATGTCCTCGAGGTACCCGTGGACGATGCGCAGGGCCGCGGCCCGGTCCAGGTCGAAGATGATGTTGGCGTACGGAATGAGCTGCGCCTGCCGGACCAGCATGCGGTCGTCGGGACGCAGCAGCCCGCAGCGGATCAGTCCATCGATCACCGGATCGATCACCGACTCGGGCGAAGTCGTGAGGGGGCGATACTTCTTCGAGAAGTACACCTCGGCCTGGATTGCGCTGGTCCCGGAGGGAACGACGTTGGGTGAATAGACCTTCGGGAAGCTCAGGCGACTGAAGGGAAATTCCTCGTCATAGAAATAAGTCCAGCTGGCCTCCGAGACGTCCGGCCGGTCGACACCGAGGTTGACCAGCACCACCGTCGTGCAGGCCAGGTTCTCGGCGGCCTCGACCACGTCCCGCGGCACGCCGGCGATGAGCCCGATCAGGTCGGGGAGCGGAATCGATGAAATCAGGTGGTCGAACTCGACCACGGCGCCATTGCCGAAGCGCACCGTCCGCGCGCGGGGGTCGATGCGGGTGACGGTGTGGTTCAGCTCGATGCGCAGGTCGGTGAGCAGTCCGTCGACGTAGCTGGCAAAACCACCGTGCGTCGGGTAACGATAGTCCTGGACGTAGTGGACCCTTTGCGCTTCCGGTGACACCGCGCCGAGGAGGACTTCCTCCAGCCGGGCCTGGTAGAGCCGTGGCCCCACCCATTCGGTGCTCATGTTCTCCGCGGGCGTCGTGTGGTACTTCCGCGTGTACTGCATCGGGAAGGTGCGCGCGAAGGTTTCGCCGTAGGACGCGTTCAACCAGTCGGCGTAGTTCCGCACCTCAGGATCGCGGGGGCGATCGATGAAATCCTGGATGACCTGCACGACGAGGTGGGCAGGAAGCCCGTGCAGATTGGTGATCGCCGGGTGCCGGACCCAGTGACCCTTCCAGTAATTGTTGATCGAGGCGGTGACGCTCTGGTAGTCGCCGCCGATGCTCTCCGAGAAGAGCTGGCGGATGCGCTCATTGCGGGTGAAGGAGACGTGCGGCCCCTCGTCGAACACGAATCCGCCGACCCGATGTGAGGCAGTATGGCCTCCGGGATACGGATT
>DATEOL010000137.1:0-5116 GCA_035274025.1 Gemmatimonadales bacterium
TGCCGGGGAACCACGACATCTTCGGCATCGAACGGCATCTGTCCCTGGTGAGCCGCACCAACCCGGTCTACGGGAAGCGGCTGCATCGCACGGTGCGGGGCCCCAACTACTACAGCTTCACCTTCGGCGGGATCCATTTCATGGGACTCGACACCGTCGACTACGACGACCTCGCCTACTACGGGCACGTCGACAGCCTGCAGGTCGCATGGATGAAGCAGGACATCGCGCGACTGCCGGCCGGGATGCGCATCGTCACCTTCAATCACATCCCGCTGGTGACGGCGGCCGAAACCATCGATGGCATGCGGGAGACTGAGCCGGCGCCGACGGTGATTCGCCTGGGCGGACACGCCTATTTCCGCCACGTGGTGCAGAACACCGAGGAGCTGGTCGAGGTGCTGGGCGACCGGCTTGAAATCGCGCTGGGTGGCCACATGCACCGGCGCGAGCAGCTCCGCTATGAGACGGCGACCGGTTCGTATCGCTTCTACCAGACGGCCGCGGTCACCTTGCCGGTGCGGGGGGATGGAAGGCTGGGGCTCCGGTCCGGGATCACGCTCTATCGCGTGAACGACGGGCACGTCGACGACGGGACGTTCATACCATTGGAGCGGTGAGCCGTGAGCCGTGAGCCTAACGGCCCACACGCAGGCCGATCGTCACTATTCCTCGCGGACCGGCACGGAACCGTGCGGTATTGCCATCGGCACTCAGCTCCTCGACGATGGTCTCGTCCGCCCGTAACAGCACCGCGCGCCTGATCTGCAATGCACTGATCCACGCCCCGTCGACCACGGTCTCTCGCGCGTTCCAGCACCGCAGGACGATCATCCCATCCGGCCCGGGCTTCACCGCGCTCGCCACCAGCCCGTCCCCCTCGAGGGTGAAACCTACCGCCGCCCCTGCTCCGGTAAACGCGCGGTAGTGACGGGCCTGGACCGGCAGGAACGCCTCCTCCCAGGCTCGCTCGAGCAGCTCGGGACGGTCCACTGATCCGCCGCCGATCGGGGCCACCACGAGGTCGATCCGGTGCACTCCGCGTTCCTGGGCGAGCGGCGTCGCCTCGGGCCACCCCGCGTGCCCCGGCCGCTCAGGCAGGCTGTCACGGGATAGCTCGCCGACCGAACGCACCAGGGTGACCAGCAGCTCGTGATCGTCGGTCCACTGATACTCGAAGAAGCCAGGCGCCATCACGGCGATTCCGCGCCTTCCCTCGGCGGCCGCCACGTACCGATGCGCCGGTGCGGTGAGGTCGGGACGTTCGATGAGCCCCGGCCGGCGATCAGGTGTCACCGGCGCACGCCGTTCGTATCCGAAGGCGGCGCCGGCCACGGCCTCGTGGCCCGCATCCACCGGAAAGCGCGCGCGCAGCCGGTGATCGTCCGCGCCGTTGTCCACCTCGAGCCTGACGCGAACCCGTGAGGAGTCCCGATGGAGCACCACGATCTGGCGGAGCTGGATGCTGTCGCCAGTCGCGGCCGCGAGCTCCCAGCGAGTCTCGATTGCCCCAAGCAGGGGGCCGGTTGCGATGATCGACTGCGAGATCGGCCGTCCACCGCGGATCGCGCGGCCCGGTCCCCGTGAAAAGGTGTAGGTGTCGCCGACATCGGTCTCGTCTTCGAGCGCGAAGAGCGCGGGATAGTGCTCGCCCGATTCGTGATCGGTGAGGTCGATGACACCGACGCCGGAGACGCGCACCTCGATAAGTCCGTTGTCGAGCCGTCCTCGTGAGACCTTCACGCCCTCCCCGCTCAGCAGGTGCAGGGCGGGGCTCACTCGAAGCGCTTCAGCGGCGAGTCCGCCGATCGAAGGCGCGTCGAACGCGATGAAAACGCGATCGACTTCGTCCTGGTCCGGTGAGTGGCGGCGCGCATCGACGCGATCCGTGGCCGGCTTCACGCCCAGGACCTGGACCGGAATGGGCTCGGCGTCGAGCTCGAGCGCGAAGGGCTGGTAGCCGGCGCTCTCACGGGCAACGCGCCCATCGGGCGGACCCACGATCACGTCCCTCCGGAAAAACCGGAGCTCGGCAGTCACGACCCCGGACCTGGTTATGGGAGAAGGGTTCCAGAGGACCAGCGCATCATGCGTCTCCGCCGTTTCGCGCGCGACGTCGGGATCGTGCCCGTTGAGGGTGTCGAGGGCTCGCGCGGCCGTTTCATCGGCGAGGAGTCGCACATCGCGAAGCCGCAGCGCCTGGGTTTCCGCGACCGCGTCCACCGAGCAGCCGCCGATGGTGTCATGGAACTGTGACTGGATGAGCAGTCGCCAGGCACGCCGGAGTGCGGGATGAAGGCTGGCATCACCCGCGAGTGCCACGAGTGGCTCGGTCAAGCGGGTGAGGGCGAGCTCCGCGATTCCATGGGAACGTTTCATCCGCGAGCGGGTTCCGTGGACGCCCTGAAGGACCCAGGTATGTCCGGTCCGGCGCAGCTCACCGTGCACCGAAGGACCCCGCGTTCCTTCGGCGCTCCGGAGGAATTCACCCAGGGTGCTTATGCGGGCATCGGCATGCGCATCGCGGAGAGGACCGAGATCGGGCACTGCGTGGTGGTCCGCACCGGTGAAGATCGCGACCTGATCCGCAACCGCCCGGGATCGGAGCGCATCCACCATTTCGTGCCACCGTGAGGGCTGGTCCCTCAGTCCGTTCCCCACCTCGTATCCCGCCGGGGGGAGGTGGTAGACCGGGAGCCCCGCTCCATCGGGCGCGATCCAGCGGTAGAAGTCGTGATCCTTGCCCGCCGGATTTCCCATTCCCCGCCACAGCGCGGCGGCGAAAAGATCGAATTCACGCGCCAGCGACGGAAGCACCGCGGGATGTCCGAAGGCATCGGGTGAATAGAGGACGCTGGAACGCGCGCCGAGCCGCGTGCTGTCGGCGCTTCCCTCGAGGAGGTTGCGAACCAGGGATTCTCCGGAGGGAATGAGCTCATCGGCGAGGACGTACCAGGGCCCGATCTCGAGGGCGCCCCGCTCGACCTGCGCGCGCACCCGCGCCAGCGCGTCGGGGCGCAGCGTGAGGTAGTCCTCCAGCAGGACCGTCTGGCCATCGAGCGTGACGCGCTGGGTCGAGTCCCGCTCGAGGAGATCGAGCGCGGCGTCGATGACCGGGACCAACCTCGCCTGAAAGAGCGCGAGCGGCAGGTACCATTCGCGGTCCCAGTGCGTATGTGGGATCAGGTGAACGGTCGGACCGTCTGACCGACTGACCGTCGGACCGGTCATTCGGCGATGATCCTCAGGTCGCTGCGCTCATTGGGCCTGAGCGCACTCGGCCTGCCCAGTACGCTCTGGACAAAGTCGCTCCACCACTCGCGCTCCACCCCGGCGCGGTACGCCTGAAGCGCGGCCCAGGTGCGCTCGTGGATCGGTGCGGCGCGATCCTGGGCTTCCTCCTGCGAAATCCCCTCGTGCCGAAGCCAGCGGCGGCCGATCTGCGCGTGCAGGACCTCGTCGGCCCAGTCGTAGTCGTGAAAGTGCGCCGAGAGCGCGTCGCCAGCGGCGAGCGCCGTCTCGTACTCCAGTCGCTTGCCGGTGTCGGCGGGCATCAGGGACTGTTCGATGGCGTAGAGCAGGATCTGTCGCTCGAGCGCGGTCGCGTGGAGGTTGAGCCGGAGCGAGAACCCGATGTTGAGCGGTATCCGGGTCCAGTCGACCTCACGAGCCTCGAACGCGACAGTCCCCATCATCGCGTGGCGGGCCTCGTCCCAGAGCTGGCGGGAGAAGTCGAGGTGGAACTCCCACGGCTGGTCGGTCCGCTCGACCATGATCGAGGCCATCATCTCGGGGACGTCCATCTCCAGGGTCCGCTTGGCGAGCAGCGCAATGTTGCGCTCGTCGGCTGGAACGCGGGGGTCGTTATAGAGGACGTGGGGAGGGAAGTCGAACTGGTCGAGACCGGAGAATCGCTCGTCCCGCCGGGGCCTGAGGTCGGGCTGGAAGGACTTTCTCGCCCGCGCGGAGGGCAAGGGCGGCGCCGGATCGGGGGACGGTCCCGCGATGTCACCCGCCGCGCGGAGGTATGCCTCGAGGTGGTCCTTCCATTCCGCTGCCCGGTCGGCCGCGCCGGCATCGAACTCGGTGAGGGCGATGAGCGCCGAGTCGCCCCAGGCGAGCGCCTCGTCCAGCTCGATCAGGGCGGTGCGGAGGACGCGGCGAGTGGGGTGATCGACGAGCGGGTTGGAGGCCGCGAGATGCGAGCGACAGGCAAGCGCCAGGCCGCGAAGCGCGACATCGTAGGTGCCCCCGATCAGCTCCACCGTGTCGGTCGACCGCAGCACCTCGTCGAGGAAGCGGTCGAGGTCGGCGTCGGGGGCGCGATCGAGGGGAGGCACCGGATGGCGCATCTCGCCGATGCGAGTACGGATCGCATCGGTGAGTCCCGCGAGCTGCCACTGGTGGAGCGCCATCGCGCACTTCACTTCCCAGACCGGCTCGGAGGGCAGGTGTGCGAGGAGGGCGGACATCAGGCGGCGGCCGGTCCAGTGATAGCGGAGGAGCCGCCGGACGCTTTCGTCAACGGAATAACCGATGCGGGCGGCCTCGGCGTAGGAGGCCAGGCCCGCGAGCTCGGGGATCTTCGTCTCATTCAACATTCCGCCTCCCGTGACTGACTCACAGACTCACAGGCTCACGGACGCAATCTACCGGAAAGCCCAGCCGCGTCGGTGAGGCGCTGAGCCCGTTCGTTCTGTGGTGGCACTATATGTTGTGGCGCCATATATTGCGTCGCATGCCAAAGGACGAACTCCGCAAGGGCTCCGCCGAATTCCTGGTCCTCGCCCTCCTCGAGCACGAGGCCCGGCACGGGTACGAGCTGTCCAAGCTGATCACCGCGCGCTCCCGTGGCGCGCTCACCTTCAACGTCGCGTCGCTCTATCCGCTGCTCTACCGGCTGGAGCGGCGGGGCTGGGTCCAGGGGAAGTGGGTCGAGAAGGCGGGCCAGCGCCGCCGCCGCTACTACGCGCTCACGCCCTCGGGGCGGAAGGTGCTGCGGGCCCAGCGGGAGACCTGGGCCGATTTCGTCGAGGCGGTGCGGCGGGTCGTGGGGCCGGAGTATGCCTGAGTGGCGTGACCAGGTCGAGGCGGCGCTCGAGGGGCTCCGCCTCGA
>DATEOL010000138.1:0-8943 GCA_035274025.1 Gemmatimonadales bacterium
CGGCGCCGAAGCTCACCCGCACCTGGCCATCTTCGCGATGGACGGTGTAGGTGCGGTCGCGATCGAGGTCGAGCACGATGCGGACGACTCCCGGAGCGTTCTGGCGGACCCGCACGTTGGTGACGCCGGCACGGGCGACACCGTCATAGATCGGCTCGGCGGCCGTCGCGAGCGTGGCCCCGGTCAGGTCGAGGACGATCCGGCTCGGATTGGACAGTGCAAAGTCCTTCACCGTGACCGCGCCGCTCAGGCCGATGATCAGCTCAGCCTTGCCGGGCGAGGGCAGCAGGCTCACGCCTGTCACCTGCGCGTCGTTGGTGTTGGTGGCGTGCGCGGACGGCGCCAGGACCGCAAGGGCGAGGGCCGCGAACGTCATGCGAGCGAATCGGGTCATGGGGTCTGTTCCTCCTGCGGCCGGCGCAGCGAGAGGGTCTCGCGGCGTTCCGTGCCGAAGTCGTCGATGATGAAATCCACGTCGCGTTCGCGGACGCCCGCGACGCGCAACCTGCCGATACGGTCACCCTGGTGCAGGTTGTACCGCTTGCCGGAGACCCGCTCGCGGACGACCGCGACGCTGCGGTCGGACTCGCGATGATCGATGTAGATCGCGACCAGCGAGAGGTCCGGAAGTTCCGGTCCCACGGTGGCCATCGTCAGCAGCGACTCGAAGGGATCGCGGGCGCCTCCGGAGTATCCGAAGACCTCGCGGCGGAGCCCCTGCTCCGCGGCGGGCATCGCCTCGGCGCGGGCCGCCGAATCCATGGCGGTCCGACGGCGAATGGCCACGGGTTCGGGCGCGGCGGCATCCTCATCCGTCCCGCCGCCGCAGGCGGCCAGGGCGAGCGCGGAAACCGCGAGCCAGTTGAACCGGCGCATCATTGAGTGGCCTCCCCGATCGATCCGTTCGACTTCACGTAGGTGCGAACCTTGAACTTGGCTTCCAGCATCGCGCGGGTGGTGTCACCCAGCGCCCTGGCCTTGGTGGCTTCGGCCGACGCGAGCCCGATGTCCACCGGCACAATGATCCGGCGGAGGCCCGCGATGTCGCTCAGGAACTGGCCGATCTGGTCGTACCGACCCACGACCGACATTTCGTAGCTGTAGGTGTCGAACGGGTTGGGCCCGGCGTGGATCGGCTGCGGCACCACACCCGACAGGTTCACGCCGCGGATCTTGGCGCGGGTGGAGATGTCGTCGAGCAGGTTCGGCACTTCGTTCTGCTCCGGCACGAACTGGCGCAGCACCGTCAGCGTCGAGCGGTATTCCTCGACCCGCTTGCGGATGTCCTCGACCGAGCCGCGCGCGAGCTCGCGCTTGGCGCTGTCGATCGACGCCTCCACGGTGGTGAGCGTGTCCTTGAGGGCGGAGACGCGCTCGGCGCGGGTCTTGAGCCCGCTCACGCCGACGAAGTTGAGCACGTCGCCCGACCAGCCGATGTACCCGATGATCGCGGCGAACAGGATCGCCAGGATGGAGACCGAGCGGGGATTGTCAGTGATGGCCATGGATCACCTCACCACGGATTCCGCCACCGGGACCGTCTGCACGCGGTCAACGGGCGGCTTGTTGTACGTGATGTTGAGGACGAACGCGGTGACCGCGCGGCCCTTCTCCACCACCGTGTTGGCCGAGACGGCCGTGACATTGTTCAGCCAGGGAGAGTCCTCCAGCTGCCGCATGAAGCGGGTGTAGCCCTGGATGTCGACCGTGCGCCCGGTGAGCTGCACCTGCACCGGCGGCGGCCCGGCCGAATCGGCCTTCGCGGTGTCCGCGGCCAGCGTCGTCACGGGGGGCGGGGCGACGAAGGACAGGTTCACCAGCCAGGTGAAGGGCGGCAACGAGCGCGCCACTTCGTCGAGGATGTGCGGCCACACGTAGCGGTCGGCATCGACGTCCTGGATGGTGCGGATCTGCGAGAGGATCGAGTCGCGCACCAGCTCTTCCTTGCGCTTCTGCGCCAGGAAGTCCTGGAAGCGGCGATGCTCGGCGCGGGCCTGAACCAGGCGCGGCTCGAGGTCGCCGAGCTGTGACCCGGTCCGCATGAAGGTGAGGCCGAGGAAACCGGCCACACCGATCCATGCAACGACCGCGACGAGACGGATGGGATCCTTGACCGCGGACCCGAGGGCCTTGAACCGGTCCAGGCTTGCGGAGAGCGAAACACCACCGCTCTTGCCGCGCTTGGTACCTGGCCGAAGGTTGATGGAGATCATCATGGCGATGTCGCGCTGGTGGCGGGAATCAGGCGGCGTTCCGGAGCGCCAGGCCGATCGGGAGCATGAGCAGCGGGGCGACGTCGTCGACGTTCATTGCGTCGAAGACGCCATCCGCCACCTGGATGCGCTCGATGGGGTTGGCCTGCTGCACCGGAAGACGGAGCCGGTCGGCGATGGCCTTGCCAAGGCCCGGGATACGGGCGCCGCCGCCGGAAGTGAAGAGACGGGTCAGACCGCTGCTCGACCGCGTCGAGGTCTGGAGGAAAGCCGCCGCGCGATCGATACCGACCGCAAGCTCCTCGGCCCGGGCCGTCACGAACGGCGTCAGCGCGTCGTTCGTCTCGTGGCCCTGGAGCAGCCGGTCGGCTTCGTCCGCCGACATGCTCCGCTCCCGCATCAGGTCTTCCTTGAAGCGGCGGGTGCCCACCGGCAAGTCGCGGGTGAGGATCGGGACGCCGTCTTCGAGAATGTTCACGTTGGTCATTTCGTGGCCGATGTTCACCAGGCCGACGAGACCCTTCATCGCTTCGGGATAGTTCACTTCGAACGCGTTGTGCAGCGCGAAGGCATCGACATCGATGACCGCGGGCTCAACGCCGACCTCGGAGAGCAGCGACAGCTTGTTCTCCACCAGCTCGCGCTTGGCGGCGACCAGCAGCACCGTCATCTGAAGACCCTCGCCGGCCGGATCCAGGATCTGGAAGTCCAGCTCGACGTTGTCCATGTCGAAGGGAACGTGCTGCTCGGCCTCCCAGCGGATGACCTCGCGAGCTTCCGCCTCCTTCATGCGGTCCATCGAGATCTTCTTGATGATCACGTCGCGGCCACCCACGGCCGTGACGAGCTGTTTCGGCTTGATGCCGGAAGAGGCGAACAGACCCTTGATCGCCTCAGCGACGATCCCGGGGTCCATGACTTCGCCTTCCACGATCGCGTCATCCACGACCTGGGTGAAGGCGACCTTGGTGAGCGTGGGCCCGCTGCTGCCGTGCGAGACGACAACCAGCTTGATGAGCCCGCTACCGATGTCGAGGCCCACGGTAGTCCGCGAGCGTCCGAGCAGTGCCATATCCGGCTCGTATTGTTTGAGGAGGTGGACGGCCAATCGCTACGCTACCGATTGCCCACCCGTTTGTCAAGTTTTCAACATGCTGTTGACGGTTTCGGCAAGCTCTTCAATTGCAATTATTTAGGAGCCGACCGCCGCAGTCTTACAGCAAGGAAAACCGAGCAGCGCAGGGACCGTAGCGGGCAACGCCTATGCCACCCATGTTGCCATAACCCAACCGATTGCAGATCAATGATTTGCGCGATGCTCCCATGGCAGGAAGGCACCCCGGAATGGGGCCCCCGACTACTGTTTCGCAAGGATTCTCTCGCGATACAGGAGCAAAACGCAGGATTGTACGGCATCAGGGCATAGGGTGAAAACGGCTTCGTGAGACGGGAGCGGTAAGCCGTACGAGGGCGAGACTGTCTCGCGTGGCCCGGGTCAGGACGGACCCTACCTCCTGCCCCGAGCGGAATCGGGTTGTCGCGGTGATCAGGGCGAACGAATCGCTCAGCTTCAGCAGGAAAAGCGTGTCATCGATCGCGATCGACGCCCCGGTCGCCATGGAATCGAAATGAGGTTCTACCCGCTCGCGTGACCTGGCCAGCGCGGAAGTCGTCAGGGCGTCGGCGACCTGCTGATCGCGCCAGGCGGCCCCCGCCCGAACCTCGGTAGCCGCGATCATGGTGGCGAGCACCGAGATCAGGGCGCCGAGCAGGACCACGACCAGCGCGACGAAGAGCGCCGACCCTTTTCGGGTCATCGCAGGGCTCCTCCCGAAAGGTCGAGATGCACGGCCGCGGAGTCCCCCGAGGGAACCCTCAATACAAGGACGAGATGACTGACTCGAGCGGGCATGGTGGTTACGGCACCGGCGGAATCGAACGCTGCGATTCGCAATCCGTTCGCCGCGATCGGGCCATTGGCCGGCTGAATCACCTCCCCGGCACTGACGGACCTCACGCCAATCCACCACTCGCCCCCGCTCTCGTAGGCCCTGATCTCCATGATCTCGGCCAACAACACGGGCGACGGGAATCGGGCGACGGAGGCGGGGTCGGGCGTCGCAACGGCATACGGCAACGACACTGAGGCGACACTATCGAGACAGACGCCAGCCGTTGTTGGGCCCAGTGCAGCCACCACAGCTTCGGTGTCGCCCGGCTGAGCGAGCAGCACTATTGAGTCGCGGCCACCCGCGGGCTGCCTCAACGGCGCCCACCCGACGGCTACCACTTGGATCCTGCCCCCGCCAACCCCGCACGCGATCCCTGTCCCGCGAACCGCCCGGTAGGTGATCGACTCCGGGGTAAAGGACACGATCTCCCCAGCCAGAGGTGACAGGTCGCGTAGCTCCGACCGGATGAGCTGGGTGGCACCTCGAATGACCTGATCCGAGAGTGCCCGCGACGCGAATCGTCCGGTCGACCGCTGCAGGCTGGAAAGGGCGCCGAGTGCCGACATCACCAGCAGGGCGGTGAGGGCGGCAGCGACTACGGCCTCGACGAGTCCTGTCCCTCGGTGATTCATGGGCAGCGGAGAGAAACAACCACCGAGTCCGTGACCGGAGCGACCGGGTGTGGAATCGTGACCCGTATCGTGACGTCGCGGACCTCTGGCCCTCCGGTGACCGTCCAGCGCTCATCGCGTCCATTGACTACGGCACTGCCATCGAGGAGCATCGGGCAGGTGGCGCGCAAAATTTCGATCCTGGACATGACGGCCATCGCCGCCTCAGCCCTGAGCCTCCCGCGAGTCGCGAGGCGGATCCCCGTGGCGATGGCGAACCCCACAGGGATGATGCCCGCGACGATGACCACGCCCGCCACCATGACTTCGACCAGTGAATGCCCACGCGCTCCACGCATGATCCGAATCTGGCATCAGGATCGTGAAGCTCCGTCACCAGAAACGCGCGACCCGGTGCGCGAATAACGCGGCACCGGGTCGGCGTCGAAACGAGCGGCGGGAGGTCCGCTCAGTATAGCTGGGCCCACCCGCGCGAAACGGGGGCGGGCTGCGCGGCGCCGTTTACCGCACGGTCGATCGCACAGCGGGAAAAGTGCACCTCGGCGTCACCACCAACGGAGCCGGCCGTCGCGATATCAACGCCCTCGGTCAGGATGGCACCGGTGATCTTGTTACCGGTGCCCGTGACCTTCATCTGGCCACGAACGATGATGAGGCCGGCCCATTCGAATCCGCCGACCAGCTCGAGGTCGCCATCGACCAGGAGGATGCCCTGGCCGCGGGTACCAGAGGCGAAAGCGAGCTTTGCCCCGGTGCCATGAACGATGGGGAAGTAGCCGTAGCATTGCGTCACTGCCCCCGCATCGCGACGCGGCTCGCCGAGATTGAAGGCGGCCGTCTTGTCGCATTCGGCTGACGCGTCGATGACCGGCGCGACGCCGTTATACGGTGTATTGTTGGCGAAGATCTTCACGCCAGCCTGGTTCGCCAGCGTATTGTAGGTGTAGTCCAGGAAGTTCCGGAACGTAGCCGACGTGATCGTCGGGTCGTCCGACACCGCGTCGGCCGGGAAGCCACCAATGTTGTCCTCATCGGCCGAGGTCATGCCGGTGCCGGTGGAGCTTCGAATGCCGACGACGTCGTCGGTGTTGTCGCCCTGCGGTGAGCCCGAGGGACAATCGCCGGCTCCCCAACCAGTGGGATAGGCGTTGATGCCGTCGACGGCGAACGAATTGCCGTTGAACTTGATCGGATCCTGCACGGTCACGGCCGCATTCACGCCGACCGTCGGTTTGGCAAGGCGGATCATCTGGGCCAGCGACTGGGTTGCCAGCACCTGGCCTCCAGCGCTTACCCGCCGCCCAGTCGAGCGAACCACGAACACGGTCTGGTTCAGACGGCGCACGGAATCGGTGTAGACCATGGAAGTGGTTCCCGTGATGCCACTGCCCGAGGTCACGTACTCGGTCGGCGCGGCAGGCGTCCAGACCGGAATCGCCTCGTAGGTCACCGGGTCCAGGTTCATGGCGTATCCGAGGCCTGCCTCCGCGGCCTCACCTGCCTGGCTGGCCCAGGTCGTGTTGTATCCCGAGATCTGCTCCACCCGTCCCACGAAGAACGAGCCGGCGACCAGCGCGCCGATTACCACCAGGCCGAATACGGCCAGGATCAGGGCCATTCCCTGCTCATCATTGCGCAATTTCGAAAAGCGCATCCGTTCCTCCGGTGCGGGTTAGTGACGAAGCGTATTCCGGAGCGCCACGCGGGTTTGCGTGAACATCGTCCGGTTGCCCCTGGGCAGTGTGCCCGCCAGTGTTGCCGTCGTCCGCGTCGATCCAGTGAGCAGTACCTCGATGGATCGCACCGTGATCGGAGCGGCGATGCTCGCGTCGAGCTGCGTGGTATTGCGGTCGTAATACCGGAACTCGACGCCATTGGCGGCCGCGATCGGTCCGGCGACCGCCTTGTACGAGGCTTCGCCGGCCGAGATCGACCGGGCGCCCAGGTATGTGAGCCCGTCGGTATCCACGAAGCTTCCGAACCGCATCACCTCGTAGAAGCGGATCGGCCCGCCCACGAACACGTTGGCGGCGGTTACGGCTACTCCCAGGGGGGAAACCGTGGGAGTAGCCGTCGTCAGGATATAGGCCGGGTCGGTGCCGCACAGTCCGTCCGGATTGATCGCGGTTACCACCAACGGCACCCACTGGTCATCGGCACCCTGGTTGGGATCGTTCTCGACATAGACCATGAAGCCGTCGGTGATCTGTGGAGCACGCATTCCGTACGCCGGTTTCCGGATGCGGAACTCCTTCAGGTCGGCCGCGAGGTCGCAGGTGGCGCCGAACCCTCGCCCGGCGCGGAATTGGATGTACGATGCGTTGATCTGTTCCAGATCGGAGGTCAACTCCCCCGTAGTGATGTTCGAGTCAAAGCCCACCTCGCGCAGCTCGAGCGGCAGCACCAGTCCGCCAGTCCGCACGTTCGCCTGCATCTCGGCCTGAACCATCTGCCCCGCCGAGACCCGCATCGAGTTCACGAGGATCTTGGTCAAGGCCGCGCCGATGAGCGCCAGCATGACCATGACGATCAGCAGCTCGACCAGGGTGAATCCGCGTCGCGTGTTCATGGTCATGCGCAGCTGATGTTGGTCGCGAGAGTGTCGACCTTCGTCCTGTTCCGTCCCATCGAGTAGGACGAGATGACGAGGACTGCGCGGAGGCTGCCGCTGACGGGAACGCTCCAGGTCTGGGTCACGCCGTTGCTGACGACCGGGGCCGAGGAGCTGGTGAAGGTCGTCGAAGTGCAGGGAGCGGTCGTCGCCCGTGACGCCGCGCGCAGCCGGTCCATCCGGCGGGTCGCGAGCTGGTTCGCCTCGGTCGTGATGCGGCTTCCGGTCAACGTCTGGGTGACCTTGCCCAATCCGGCACCCAGCGCGAGGAATCCCACCGAAAGCACCACGACCGCGATCAGGAGCTCGACGATCGTGAAGCCGGAGCGGTTCGAAGTCACTTGAGCCTCCCGTAGCCGGAGATCATCACGCTGTCCGACTTGCCGGAGCGCGTGACAGTAATGGTTGCGGTGCTTCCCATGTTCGAGAGCCCGGTGGGGAGAACCGTGATCGATGCCACCGATGCGTTCACGGACACCCCGTAGAGCGTGGCGAGCTGTGCCACCGCGCCGATGGTGTCGAGTCCGCCAGTGATCGGAACCGTGACCCAGGTATCCGTGCTCGAGAAATTGATCGTGGTGCTCTTCCGGGTCTGGAGCGCGTTGATCCGCGCCCGAGCGTACATGTTCGCGACCGCCGCGCGAGCCGAGTTCACGTCGCGCTGAGCGAGGGTGTTCCGGAGCTTCGGCAACGCCATCGCCATGAGAAGCCCGGCGACCACGATGACGATCAGCATCTCCACCAGGGAGAATCCGGAGTTTGACAGTTCCCGCGTCTTGTTGTTTCGCATGGGTCTGATCTTCCCAAGTCCGGCAATTTCCACGCCTTGGAGCGAGTTCTGGGCCAACTTGGCCCCCCGCAACGTGCTCCCATGGTTGACAAAAAACGAGACAGTCGTCGACTGTCTCGGAATCTGCCCGATTTGTTGTCCCACCCGCCCTACGGACTGCAGGAGATCGTCCCTTCAGCGGTGGCCGGTCCGAGCGGTCCGCCGGTACCGACGTACACCGCGCAGGTCCAGGAGGTGGCGCCATTCGTCACGGTGGCACCCCATCCGGTCACCGTCACGTTGGACAACGCGATGTTGTTGCCGACGGACGGATTGTAGGTCATCGCGGCGGACGGAAGCACGCCGTTGTAGTACGTAAGGTTGTCGGCGCTGAACGCTTCCTGTGACGTCACCAGGTTCCGAAGGTCGCCCTTCATTTGGGCCAGGATTGCCTTCTCCTTGGTGAGCTCGAACTTCGGGATGGCGATGGCCGCGAGGATCCCGATGATCACGACTACGATCAAGAGCTCGATCAGCGTGAACCCTCGGTTGTTCCGCATGGCCTGGTTTCTCGTTCCCGTTCGAAGGTGAATAGTGGTCGGAGTTGGAACCGGAGTGGCAACGCCACCCCGATCCCGGTTCCGTCAAATTACGGGCAGATGATCACACCATCTTTGGTCGGATCGGCAGCAGCCTTGTCGCCAACATTGACATGGCAGGCCTTGGTGCCGGTCGAGATGCTCGAATTCTCGACGGTGATATCGTA
>DATEOL010000139.1:0-7698 GCA_035274025.1 Gemmatimonadales bacterium
AGGGTCTTTACCTGGTCGAGCGGCAGGCGGGTGGCCGACGCCGTCGCGCCGACCCCGGGCGTGAGGGGATCGCCGGGGTAGAGCGGCATGTCCATCACGCTGCCCCGCTGCACGCCGTCCCGGGGGCGGAACGGTCCCTCAGGGTAGGTATCACCCTGGCCGAATCCGTCGTCCGCCGGATCGGAATAGATGAGACATCCGATGGCCCCGTGCTCCGCCGCGACCTTGGGCTTGATGCCGCGCCACGATCCGCCGTATTTCGCGATCACGATGGCGCCCTTCACCGATACGCCGAGCCGCTCGAGCCGCTCGTAGTCCGCGGGCACGCCGTAGTTCACGAAGACGAGCGGACCGGTCACGTCGCCGTCGGTGCTGTAGGCGTTGTAGGTCGGAAGCTGCTCCTTGGTCTGCGCGGAAGACGCATCACCTGGCACCACCGGCTCGGCGAGCTTCGCGACGAAGCGGGTCGGCGCCGTCATCTCGAGCAGGCGGCTCTTCGGCGTGGGGAAGAGGACCTCGAATTCCTCGATCGACGCGTCCAGGCCCCAGCTCTTGAACAGCCGGAGGAGCCACTCGGAATTGTCCTTCCCATAGGGCGAACCTAGGTGCTGGGGTCGCGCGGCGAGCCGCTTCATGTAGCTTCGGAGGCTGTCGGTCCGGGGCATCTCCCGGAACTTGCGCTCCAGCTCGCGCTCCACGCGCGAGCCCTCAGCCGTGAAGCCGCGAAGTGGTGCCGGATCCTGTGCCGGCGGCAGGGTGAGAAAGACGACCGCGAGGATCGAAGCCCGGCCTGCGCGCATGGGAAGGTCCATGATGACGGTATGTCCAGGAAAAGGAGAAGGTGAAGCAATGTGGCCCGAAGCGAGACAGATGGGAACCCGATGAGTGATACCCTGCCGCCGGTCGCGCGATTCGACTCGAGCTCCCATGTTCGCATCTACCGCGTGAGCTGCCGGGCGTTCCCTGGCCTTGTGACCCACGTGTACCTCGTGCTCGGGGCCGGTCCGGTGACCCTGGTCGACACCGGGAGCGGGTACGGTGAATCCACCGCGGACCTGTTCGACGGGCTGGAGTCGCTTCGGCGTGATTTCGGTGAGAGCATCGGTCCCGGCCAGATCGAGCGCATCCTCATTACCCACGGCCACCACGATCACTTCGGCGGGCTGGTGCAGTTCAGCGGGAAAGTGACCGCGCGGGTTGGCATCCATCCCCTCGATCGATGGGTGCTCAGCGCGTACGAGGAACGTCTCGTGGTCGCGACCCAGGGCATTCGCGCGTTCCTGCAGCGCGCCGGATGCTCCCCGGAAAAAGAAGAGGCGCTGGTGGGCCGCTATCTGTCGACCAAGCGCGACGTGCGGAGCCAGCCGGTGGACTTCCTGCTCGAAGATGGTCAGTCGCTCGACGGGCTCGAGTTCATCCACGTGCCGGGACACTGCCCGGGACAGGTCTGCATCCGCATCGGCGACGTGATGCTGACGGCGGATCACGTCCTGCCGCGGACCACGCCGCATCAAAGCCCGGAGTCGATCACGGCGTCGACCGGACTCCGGCATTACCTCGAGTCACTGGAGAAGATCGGGCGGGTGGAGGGAATTCGTCTCTGCCTCGGCGGCCACGAAGAGCCCTTCGGCGACCTGGCCGCGAGGACCCGCGACATCCGTCGCGATCACGAGGACAAGCTGGAGCGCATCCGGGGAATCATCCGCGCCGCGGGGACACTCACGATGGACGAGGTGAGTCACCGGATGTACCCCAGGGTCGAAGGGTGGCACGAGCTCCTCGCCATCGAGGAAGTCGGAGCCCACGTCGAATACCTCTATGAACGGGGCGAGTTGAGGGTCGTGAACGTGGGGGAGCTGGAAGGCGGTGGGAATCCGGCGCTCAGGTTCGCGGTGGTTTGATCATCCCCCGATCGCCCCGATCAACGTCACCGCACCCAGCAACGATCTCTTTCCTACCGCGTCGGAAGCCGGCGCCGCAGAACCAGCCAGTGTCCCCGGCGGTGGAAGCAGGGTGTCGAAAGTCTGGCGATCGAACCACGCATAGGCGGCCTCGCGCGCCGCTTCCGCTCCCTGTCGGACGCTGATCCATCCCGGGCTGTCGAGGGCGTGGATCCGGTGGTAGTAGCGTCGTTCGGGTGTCCTGATCCGCAGCGCGCGGGCGACTTTGCGGGCGAGCCGGGCTGGTACCTGTCGAAGCACGCCGAGTACGTCGGGGTCGATCGGCGTCGTGTCCGATGTGGCGCCGCGGTCGATGGGCAGCCTGGCCAGGTCATTGTGAAAGCGGACCAGCATGTCCCGCTCGACGACGCGATCCGCCAGCATGCCCAGGGGAATGCCGCCCGCGGTCTCGAGCACTTTCCGATCGACGTGGGGGGCGGCCGGCCAGGCGGCTGCCATTTGCCGCACCAGGACCTGACCGACATGAAAGCGCTGTCGATGGGCGAGGTCGAACCGCCACGCCCGCTCCAGGTTCGTGGAACCCGATGCTTCGAACGCCTTCCGTGTCCGCTCGATCACCAGATCGACGCTCTCGCCGAACACGTCTTTCCTGA
Source organism: Gemmatimonadales bacterium (assembly GCA_035274025.1). GTDB lineage: Bacteria > Gemmatimonadota > Gemmatimonadetes > Gemmatimonadales > GWC2-71-9 > SZUA-320. The sequence goes on from DATEOL010000139.1 coordinate 2,555, forward strand.
GCAGCGCCCGCGCGGTATCGAGGCCGAGGCCCAGCCGATTGAGTCGCTGGAACATCGCGCCGAATCCGGCCGCATGATCCGGGTTCGAGTAGCACCATCCGATGTGGTTTCCCCCGATGATGGCATCCATGAGGTAGCCCGACACGGATCGCGGTGCCAGGCCGCGGATTGCCTCGCCGACGGCATGGGCGCCGAGGCCAGGGCTCGCGTTCATGCCGTCGTGAAGGAGACGCGACTGGAAGCCAGGCCAGTCGCCGGGAGAATCGGGCACCAGGCGATGGGGGAGGCCCAGGTGGCGCGCGACCCGCCTGGCGCAGCGATAATCCTCATCGGACTTCGCGCCCCGGGTCAGGGCGATCATCGGCACCCGCTGGCGGATGAGGATCCCCGCGAGCAATCGTGAATCGAGGCCTCCCGATAGCAGGAGGCTATGAGGCTGGCCGGTGGGCACATGGCGGGCACAGGCATCCACGAGGGCATCGTGAAGTCGGTGAGAGCACTCCTCGAGCGGGACATCGTGATGGAGCGATCCGACCGGGATGCGATACCGTGGCACCTCACGCAGTGGTGCTCCGCTCCGGCCCCGGAGAGTGTGACCTTGGCCGAGGCGCGTTACGCCCTGGAAGATGGTTTCGCCCTCGAGGACCCCGTTGATGATGAGCACGCTGGCGAGCGCGGCGACATTCAGGGAGGCGTGAAATCGTTCATGAGCCCGGAAAAGTCCCGGGCTGGTGGCAACCATTCGGACTTCCGGGAGTACGACATGGTAGAGCGGCAGGATGCCGAGAATGTCCGCAGAGATCGCCCAGCCATCGTGCTCGAAAACGGAAACGGCCAGGTGAAGTCCATCGCAGACGGGATGGTCGCCGGCCTGCGAAAGCGCCCGGGCCATGTCCAGGGCGGTGCTGCGTGCCCCCGCCGGGTCGCGAATCGCGTCACCAAAGAGAAGGGTCGTAGCGGCGTCGTCGTCGAAACGATCGAAGGGCGTGTGGTCGCCCTTCCCCCAGGCCACGGAAGTGGTGCCTCGCGTGAGCGATGCCGCACGCCGGGCATCGAGGCCGGCGATCGCGCTGGAGGCGCGATCCAGGGTGCGACGGCGCCTGTCCGGATCGGGGTCATCGACCAGCAGGATTGTCGGCATGAGGTGTCGGAAGATTATACGGCTCGCGCCCCCGCCGAAAATACGTTAGCATTCAGCTTCGGAAGGTCAGTGGTACCACCACCCTCAAAACCAGGTTGGTCCCATTAATGACGCACGTCGGGGTCACGTTCCCGTCCCGCGATCCAGCGCGTTTCGGCCCTGAGGTAAAACGACGGGTCGCTGAGTACTTCAGCTCGCGCGGGCTCTCGGACAAGGCCACGCCGGGCATGGTGATCAAGACGATCACCCTGCTCGCGCTGACCTTCGGGTCCTACGGACTGATCCTGAGCGGCTGGTTCGATCCCTGGCAGATGTTGGGATTGGCCGTGTTCATGGGCGTGGGGGTGGCGGGACTTGGCTTCGCGGTCGCGCACGACGCGCTGCACGGGGCGTACTCCGATCGTCCCTGGGTGAACCGGGTGCTCGGCCTCGTGTTCGATCTGCTTGGCGCCAACGGCTACATGTGGAAGATCACCCACAACGTCATTCACCATACATATACGAATATCACCGGCGTCGATGAGGACCTGACGGTTTCTCCTCTCCTCCGGCTCTCGCCCGAATCTCCGCGGCGCGGCATTCATCGCTTCCAGCACTGGTATGCCATCGCGGCCTACAGCACCTCGACCCTCTTCTGGGTCTTCGCCAAGGACTTCAAGTACTTCTTTGCAAAGGAGCTGGGCCCGTACAAGGACAAGAAGCATCCGACGGCCGAATGGGTCACCCTGCTCGTGAGCAAGGTGGCCTACGTTCTCTGGGCCATCGTGGTGCCCCTGGTCGTCCTCGACGTGGCCTGGTGGCAGTTTCTGATCGGATTCCTGGTCATGCACCTCACAGCCGGGGCCATCCTTGGTATCGTGTTCCAGCTCGCCCATGTCGTCGAGGGTCCGGACTTTCCGCTTCCCGACCCGAGCGGGACGATGGACAATGCCTGGATGATTCACGAGATGCGCACCACGGCGAACTTCGGCAGGCAGAACAAGGTGCTGTCGTGGTATGTGGGCGGACTCAACTTCCAGGTCGAGCACCATCTCTTCCCGAGGGTCTGCAGCGTGCACTACCCGGCGATCAGTCCCATCGTGGAAGAAGTCGCGCGTGAGTGCGGTGTGCCGTACTATGCGCAGCCCACGTTCCGTGCCGCCGTCCGGTCACACCTCAAAATGCTTCGGATGCTGGGTCAGCCAGAGGCCGTCTAGCCGCCTAGGCGATCCCCTTCCGCACCGCCTCCAACACCTTCTCGGCAAACAGGTCCACCTCGTCGAGCGTCGTGTAGACGTTCGGCGTGATCCGGATTCCCTGGAACTCGGCGTGGACGATTGGTGTCGTGACGATCCGATACTTGTCCATGAGCCAGGCGCCGAGCTTGGCGGAGTCGATGCCGTCGACGGCGAAGAACCCGATCGCGCCGGAGTTGGGTGAGTCGAGCGGGGTCAGCACCTTCACCCGGTCACTCTCCGCCAGGACCCGCTTCGCCCAGCGATCGCGGAGGTAGCGGAGCCGGGCGATCTTCCGCTCGGCGCCGATGGCGCGATGAAAGGCGAGGGCCACGGCGATCGCGTTGTGGTTCGCCGCCGGATGGGTGCCGATCTCCTCGTACTTGCGGATGTTCTCGTCCATCTCGGGCGGTGCCGCCATCATCGGCCACAGTCCCTTGATCTTCTCCCGTTTGACATAGAGGAAACCGGTGCCGACCGGCGCGAGCAGCCACTTGTGCAGGCTGGTGCCGTAGTAGTCGCAGCCCAGGTCCTTCGCGGCGCTGAAGGGGAAGTGCGCGTATGCGTGCGCTCCGTCGACCAGCACCTCGATGCCGAGGGGCCGGGCCATCGCCACGATCTCCTTCACCGGGAAGATCTGGCCGGTCAGGTTGGTGATGTGGGTGACCTCGATGACCCTGGTGCGCGGTGTGATTGCCGCGCGGAACTGGTCGACCAGGTACTGCTGCGAGGGCGGGGGAACCTTGAAGCTGATCTGCTTGAGCACGATCCCCTCGCGGCGGACCCGCTGGCCCCACGTCGTGAGCATCCGGGGGTAGTTCTGGTTGGTCACCAGGACTTCGTCGCCGGGCTTGAGATTGAAGCCCAGGATCACGATCTCGTTGGCTTCCGACGCATTCCGGGTGATCGCCATCTCCTCCGGATCACAGCCGAAATCGCGGGCCAGGTCGCGCCGCACGCTCTCGATGCGGGGCTCGAGCACGGCCCACATGTGCTGCACCGGGAGCTCGTTGCTGAAGCGAAGGTCACGCATCATCGCATCGAGCACGTGGGTCGGTGTCGGCGACACGCCGCCGTTGTTCAGATTGACCATGGTGCGGTCGGTGTCGAACGCGCGCTGGATCTCGGCCCAGTACCCCTCGTCGTCGGCCACCGCCTGCGGCGCGCGCGACCCCGCAACCGAGCTTGCATCGATGAGATTGCGCACGGCGTGAGGGCGAAACGTCGGGAGGACCGCGCCGGCAGAAGAGACCGCGGCGATGAAGCGGCGGCGAGAGTACATGGGGATCCCCAGTGGAGACAGGTCAAAGGTAAGCCAAATCCGTGTTTCGGCACCGCCCCTGCATTTGAGGGAGGACGGAGGACGACCGGCGCCGGGGCTTGGCGCCCGATTCCGTCCCTAACCCCTTGCTCTGGCTGGCGATCTGGTGCTTTCGCGAATCCTTCGATGGGTGGCCACGAGGACCTCCTGGTCTTGCGTTCTGCTTGGCCTGGGAGTCGCCTCGTGTGGCTCCGAAGACGGCACCGGGGGGCTCGAGCCCCCGCCCTCGAAGGGCGCAATGGCCATCGCCGTGACCGGCCTGCCGGATGGGTCGAGCGCCCAGGTCGAGGTGACTGGTCCCGCTGGGTTCGCCCGGGCGCTCACCGCATCCGAGCATCTCCAGAATCTCGAGCCCGGCAGTTACTCGGTGAGTGCGGTGAATGTCTCCGCGTCCGGGCACATCTGGGCGCCATCGCCCGCGGCGCAGGATGCTCCGGTCAGTGCGAACGCGGAGACCCAGGCCCTCGTCGCGTACAGCATCACGACCGGCGCGCTGACCATCACGGTGCACGGTCTCCCGGATGACATTGCCGCGGCGCTGGTCCTGCACGGACCGGGTGGATTTTCCCGGCAGGTCGCCGGGACTACCACCTTCACGGGCATCGCACCCGGCGCGTACTCGCTCACCGGCTCCATGGTCGCTCACGGCACCGCCCGGTACCTGCCGAGCATTCCTGCCCTGCCCGCGATTGCTCCGGGAATTTCTCCCACGGAGGTCACGGTCAGCTACGCTCGCCAGACCGGATCGATCGCACTCACCGTGACGGGACTACCCGCCGGCGTCGCACCGTCCCTGTCGCTCTCCGGACCGGGTGGCTTCACGGCGGTTCCGACTTCCGCCGGCATGGTCAACGACCTCGATCCCGGTACCTACACGCTGACGGCCACGGCGGTCCTGAACAGCGGGAACACCTGGACCCCGGGAACCACCTCGCAGACGATCACGGTCAACGCGGGGGCGACGGCGACGGCGAGCGTGGCGTATTCCGGCGGGGGCGGGGGCGGAGGCGGAACCCTCAACTTCCGCATCGACGGTCTCTACGTGACCCAGGCAGCGCAGCGCTACGACGGTACCGTGCCGCTGGTGGCTGGACGTGACGGGTACCTCCGCGTGTTCGTGCTCGCGAACCAGGCCAACTCGGCCCGGCCCCAGGTGCGCGTCCGGCTCTACGCCAGTGGCGCGCTGGTGCAGACCTATATCATCGACGCGCCGGCCTCGAGCGTTCCCCAGTCGGTGGACGAGGGAAGTCTCACGGCCTCATGGAATGTGTTGATTCCCGCGTCGCTCATGCAGCCCGATCTCGCGATCCTGGCCGACGTCGATCCGGGTCACGCGCTCGCCGAGACGGACGAGAGTGACAACACCTTCCCAACCAGTGGGACCCCGGGTCCGGTCGACGTGCGGACCCTGCCCACGCTCGAGATGCGCTTTGTCCCCGTCCTCCAGAGCGTCAGCGCGCTCCAGGGT
>DATEOL010000140.1:0-14256 GCA_035274025.1 Gemmatimonadales bacterium
CAGGTCGTCTACCCCGCCGGAAAAATCCCAACCCGGCTTGATCTCGTCCGACGGCGCGTGATAGTCGTTGGCCAGGTACTCGGCGCGCTTCTCTTCGCCATAACCCGGCGGCTTACCGATGTACTCGATGCCATCCCCGGTGTAGAGCGCGGGCACGCCCTGCTTCGCGAACTCGAAATGATCTGAGCGGTAGAAGTAGCCCTTCTCCGGCTCCGGATCCGGACGAAGGGTGCGTCCGAGCGGAGTCGCGATCTCGCGAAGCACGTCATCGAGCGTCGAATTGCCGAGGCCGATGACGGTGATGTCGCTCGTCTTTCCCCACTGGTTGACGCCGTCCATGTTGATGTCGGCGAGCGTCCTGTTGAGCGGATAGAGCGGATTCTCGGCGTAGTACTTGGCGCCGAGCAATCCCTTCTCCTCGGCGGTCACGGCAAGGAAGAGGATGCTCCGCCGGGGTGCGGGGTTGAGCGTCTTGAACGCCTTGGCGATTTCGAGGAGGCCCGCCGTGCCGCTCGCGTTGTCGAGCGCGCCATTGAAGATCTGGTCGCCCTGCCGGGTGGTGTCGCGGCCGAGGTGGTCCCAGTGCGCCGAATAGATGACGTATTCGTCCTTGAGCGCCGGGTCGCTCCCCTCGAGCTTCGCGACCACGTTCCGCGAGGAGAACTGTCGGAGACGCGACGTCACGCGGAAATGCGCCTTGGCCTTGAGCGCGACCGGCTTGAATTCCTTCGTCGCCGCGAGCTTGTGCAGCGCATCGAAGTCTTCACCGGCCGCCTTGAACAGCTCGCGCGCCTTCTCGAGCTGGATCCAGCCCTCGATCGGCACCCGTCCCGCGTTCTTGTTCTCCCGCGCGATGTCGATGTTCTCCCGGCCCCGGCTGCCCACCACCACATCCCAGGGATATCCGGCCGGGCCGGTCTCGTGCACGAGGATGGCCGCCGCGGCGCCCTTGGCGCTCGCCTGCTCGTACTTGTAGGTCCAGCGGCCGTAGTAGGTCATGGCGACGCCGCGGAACATCGCGCTGTCGGGCAGGGGCGGGTCGTTCACCAGCATGATGAGGGTCTTCCCCTTCACCTCGGCGCCCTTGAAGTCGTCCCAGCCGTATTCCGGCGCCTCGATGCCGTATCCCACGAAGACGATGTCGCTCGAGGGGATCTCGACCTGCTCCAGGTGGCGGAGCGTCGCGACGACGATGTCCTCGGGGAACTTGAGCTGCAGCGTCTTGCCGCCAACCGAGACACTGCTCTCCGAGGTCGACGAGATACCCACCATCTCGACGTTCTGGACCCACGACCCGTCGGGGTTTCCGGGGACCAGGCCGAGAGCCTTGAACCGGTCGGTGAGGTAGGCCACCGTCTTTTCCTCGCCGATGGTGCCCGGCGCGCGCCCCTCGAACTCATCCGAGGAAAGCACCCGCACCGTGGCCATCAGCGAATCGGCATTGATGGCGGACTCGGCGCTGCCACCACCGGCCTTCCCACCCCCCGCGCACGCGATCAGCAGCAGCGGGAGGGGGCTCAGTTTGCGGACCATGTCAGCTCTTCGGCGCGGCCTTGGCCGCCCGGCGCCGGGCCGAGAGGCGGGGACGCCGCTTTCCGTAGGTGCCGCGACGCAGCTTGCCGCGGAAGCTTTTTCGATCGTGCTTGCCCATGAGTAAACCCCCTCTAGAGAACGTGGAGACCTTGGAGACCTATACCTGAACATAGGTGAGCTCGAGGGTACCCGGGCATCCTCGATGTCCACATCGCCCCCCTTCTCGGAATACAGGAGTGCGGGCTCGAGCAGGAACCTGGGGCTCAGTTGGCGATCAGTGAGCCGACGATCAGGAACGAACCCAGGCGATACCGCATCAGACCTCCAGGATACGTCGTTCGCCCCTTGCCGCCTCCGGGGGGACGGGAGAAGTTAACGTCAGCGACCGAAGGACCTAAGGACCCGACGCCCAGGACTTTAGGTCCTTCGGTCCTCAGGTCCTTGCCCGGTACTCACCACCCACAGGGAAACCATGAACAAGTATCTCACCGAGTTCATCGGGACGTTCTTCCTGAGCCTCTGCGTCGGCCTTGTTGTGGCCCTCGCCTTTCCGATCCCCGTCCTCCCCATCGGCGTCATGCTGATGGTGATGGTGTACATGGGTGGGCACATCTCGGGAGGGCACTACAACCCCGCCGTGTCGCTGGCCGCCATGATGCGCGGCGCCCTGCCCACAGGCCAGTTCCTGCCCTATGTGGTGAGCCAGTTCCTTGGTGCGATCGCCGCCGGCATGCTGACCGGGGTCCTGACCGGTGACGTGGTCTCACCCGCGCCGAACCCCGACGTCAACATCCTGCTCGCGGTCCTGACCGAGCTGCTCTTCACGTTCGCGCTCTGCCTGGTGGTCCTGAACGTCGCCACCAACCCCAAGACGCAAGGCAATTCCTACTACGGCCTGGCGATCGGATTCACGGTCGTGGCAGGCGGCGCCGCGAGCGCCAACATCTCGGGCGCGGCGCTCAATCCGGCAGTGGGTGCGGGATTGGGCCTCGTGGACGCGGTCATGGGTGGCGCACCACTCGGCCACCTCTGGATCTACATCGTCGGGCCATTCCTCGGCGGAGCCCTGGCCTCAGCGGTCTACACGCTGCAGAACAAGGAATCCTAGGCGTGCCGGGGCCGGGCACTGCCCGGCCCCGGCATTTTCTAAAACCGTAACCGGGCTCCCAGAAGAATTGTGCGGCCCCGTCCGACAAATCCCACTACCGATTCGTAGTCCTCGTCGAGCAGGTTCTGTCCCACCGCCGTGATCCCCACGTTCGTCGCCCAATTGCCGCCGATCAACGCGGCGAGCGGGAAGTCAGCCGACGCGTTCACCAGCGTGTACCCATCGAACGTGACGCGTTCCGCCGGGAATGGGCGGAAGTCCACGTCGTCGCGCGACCCGGTGTGATCGAACGCGAGCGTGTACCGCCCCGAGAGCCCCGGCTGCCAGTCGAGCCCGATCCCCGCGCTACCACCGGGCCGCCGGATCAATGACTCGCCCCGCTGGATCGTGACGTCCTCGCCACCACCGTCGTCCTCCACCTCGGTGTCGAGCCAGGTGTAGCGCGCCTTGATCGCCAGCTCCCCCGTGAGCGCGACGTACACACCGGTCTCGATGCCGTCGGCTCGCGCCTCGGCGACGTTCACGTACGTGGGCTCTCCCGGCGGCGCCGAGGTGTAGAGGATCATGTTGGTGAATTGCTGGGCGAAATAGGTCGCGCTCAGCGTGACGCGCCGCGAGGCAAACGACACCTCAGCCCCGACCTGCCAGCTGGTGCTCTCTTCCGGAACCAGATCGGGGTCGCCAACCTCGAACGGCGAATCCGCAAACTGCTCCGAAAAGGTTGGCTGCTTGAAGGCGCTCCCCGCCGACGCGTGGAGCTTGAGCGATCCGGTGGGACGCGCCGCGACACCGAGCCGCCAGGTGGTGAAGTTCCCGAAGACATCGTTGTCGTCCAGCCGGAGACCGGCCTGGAGATCGGCCTTCTCGCCGAGCCTCGCGAGCGCCTGGCCGTAGAAAGCCGTGTTCCCGCGATCCCGCTCAAACTCGCTTTCATCCGTGAAGACACCGTCCCCGAAGTCCGACGTCGTACTCCCGGTGCTGTGCTGGTCCTCGTTGGAGAGCTCCACGCCACCTGAGAGCTGCAGCGCCTTCGTGGCGTCGAACAGGCCACGCACGTCGACGAGCCCGCGCTTCACCCTGGCGCGCCGGTGCGACTCGAATCCGAAGCCACTCTGGTCGTTGAGGCCGTCGGACACGTCATCGAACTTCGTTTCCGAATCGAAGAGTCCGGCGAGGGCGCGGAGCGCAAACCGTGAGGTGAGCTGGCGCCCGCCATCGAAGGACAACGTGAGCCCCTCCTGGGTCCCGAACTGGTTGGTGTCGACCAGTGCTCCGGCAAAATCGGTGGGGAAGTGATGCTGGCTGTCCCCCCATCGCGCCGAGAAGGCGAGGTCGGTCTTCGCGTCGGGCACCAGACCGAGCCGGGCGGACGCGGTGCTGTTCTTGTACTGGTTGTTGTAAGGGTAGATGCCGTCGCTCGAGAATCGCGTCACTCCGGCTGACCAGCGCGCGATACCGGAAGAGCCCGCCGCCTCGGCCTGGAGGTCCGCGCTGCCGAAGGTCCCGAATCGCGCCGCGACGTCGATCCGGGGACGTCCAGCGCCTTTCCGCGTCACGATCTGGATCACACCGCTCACCGCGTCGGACCCGTAGAGCACGCTCGCCGGGCCGCGCAGGACTTCGATCCGCTCGATCAGGTCGGTGCCGAGGTGCGCGAGGTCGATCGAGCCGCCGGGCTGGTTCACCGGGACGCCGTCGACCAGGATCTTGGTGTAGTCGCTTTCGCCGCCGCGGGTGAACAGCGACGTGAGACCCCCGAACGACCCGGTCTGCACGACGTTGAGTCCCGGGGTTTCCTGCAGCCAGTCGAGCACGAAGCGGAAGCCGCGCTCCCGGAGCTCGGCGCCGGTGATGACAGAGACGGTGGAGGAGAGTCGCTTGGAATCGGTTTCGGATCGGGTGGCAGTGACGACCACCGGAGCCAGGCTGGTGGTGTCCTGAGCCTTCAGCGGATGACCGTAGACCGGAGACAGAAGACTGACGACGATTGCCACGCCAAACACTGGCGCGGCCGCGATGCGGCGGAGCACGGAGACCTCCCTCGAGGTAGTGGGACCGTGAAGTGCGGACCGGGCCGGTCTCCTGGCTCGAGGTCTTTCGCTCGCCTTCCCGGGGTGAACCCAGTGGCTGGTTGAGCAAAAGCGGCGTCACCTGACGCCGAACCTCTTACAGTGGCGGGGCCGCGCCGGATTTACACCGGACTTCCGGAGGGCCCGTTCCGCGGATTCAGTTGTATGGGGAAGTTAGTATCGTCGACGGTCTACGGTCTACGGTCAGCGGAGCTTGCCAATCACGACCGTGATGTTGTCGCTCCCGCCGCGCTCCAGCGCGAGATCGATGAGCCTTCGTGTCATCGTCTCGGAGCTCTCACCGCTCTTCAGCACCTCGGCGATTTCCGAATCGCTCACGTGCTTGTTGAGCCCGTCACTGCAGAGCAGCAGGACGTCGTCCCACTGACAAAGATCGCTGCCCACTTCCGGCCTCAGCTCATCGCTGCCGACCGCGCTCGTCAGGATGTGCTTGAGGGGCGATTGCTCGGCCTTGGAATTGGTGAGGGCACCGGCGTCCACCAGGGCCTGCGCCATCGTCTGGTCGTGGGTGATCCGCTGCAGCGTCCCGTCGCGCAGCCGGTAGCAGCGGCTGTCGCCCACGTGCACGAGATACGCCATCGGCCAGATGAACGCCACCAGGGTGAGCGTCGTCGCCATCCCCGACACGCCCCCGACCTGGGCATCCTGGTGCACTTCATCGTGGGCCCGCGCAACCGCCAGCTTGAGCTCCTCGAGGAAGTGGTCGTGCTCCTCGGCATCCACCGTGTAGCAGAGCTTGGTCGCGTGGGTCACGTACGACATCACATGACGGAGCGCCGCTTCGCTCGCGTGCACCCCCGCCCCGCTCCCCACCCCATCCGCCACCAGGAAGATGTAGGCCCGCGCATCGCTGGTCTGGTTCTTCGCGATCGCAGTCGGCAGGCTCGAGGCCTGGACCTGGGTGGTCTTGTGGAGGGTGACGATCAGGAACTGGTCGGCATTCGCCGGCCGGATCTTGCCGGGATGGGTCAGGCCAAAGGCGTCGACGTCGGACTGACGCGGCACCCGCTCGGCGGCGGGGGAGACGGTCATGACTGAACTTGGCTCCCTCCTCCGTGTCTGTCCACTGTGGCTGCAGGCGACGGGCTACGGGCCAGGGTTCTGAACAGGCTGTGACTTGAACCTGCGTGGATGGTCTCCCCGGCGGGCTCGAGGCCTGCTTTCATCAACACCCGCTTCGAGGCTTCGTTCGTCACCATGGTGATCGCGACGACCGCGCTCAGGTTCAGCTGCTCGAAGCCAAGCCGAACCAGCGTCGTCGCGATTTCCGTGGCGTAGCCCTGTCCCCAGTACTCCGGGTTGAAGCTGTACCCGACCTCGACCTCGTCACCTCCCTCAACGAACAGGTGCCGCAGCAGGGCACGGCCGATGACCGGACCGTCCCGCCGCTCACGCAGGATCCAGAGCCCGTGCCCGTAGCGTTCCCAGTGATCGAGGTTCCACTCCAGGTACTCGCGGGTCGCCTGCTCGTCCTTGACCCCGCCCAGGGTCTCCATCTGCCGAGCGTCGCGGTGCATCCGGAAGATGTCGTCGAAGTGGTGCTCCCGGAGCCGCTCAGCCGTGAGGCGCGGAGTCGAAAAGGAATCGGGAAACGACAACTATTTCTTCCGGAGCAGGGTCGACGGCGTGGTCTTGTCGATGAAGATGATTCCATCAAACTCGAGCGGGAACAATGCCTCCATCTCGAAGGCATAGTCGTACGCGGCGAAGCCAACGTGTCGAATTCGTCGCGGCGAGGAAAGCCAGTCAACCGCCCCAACCGCCCCAACCGCCGGGCTGAGATCCATGATCAACCCAATTGCACCGTCTCTAGGCAGCTCATGCAGCGCCTGCTCCATGCTTCCTTCCGGCCCCGGGAACGCCTCGGCGTCGACGAGCGTGTAGTCGGTAAAGCTCTTCGTCGCCGAATACTCCCCTTCATATGTGAGCAGGCTGAAGGCCTGATATTTCGGGCCCAACCGCCGCTTGAGCTCCGCGCCCATCGTGGCGCCGTTGAAGAAACTCTTCTCCTTGTCGCCGCCGTGGGCGACATGGATATCGTGGGCCCAGACCACCGCTTTCGCCCCCGGGGCGATGGTCTTGAGCGCCCAGTCCAGGTTGGCCGCCATCAGGCTGTCGCGATCGGGCACGTTGAGGGTCTCGTTGCCGCGGGTCGCCTGGAGGAGCAGGTTGGCCGCCTGTACCGCCCACTCCACCTGCATCGAATCGACGCGCGACCGGGAGTCGCCCAGCCATCCTTCACGGTGCTCGGTGACTTCCCGGAGGATTTCCTCCGCGCTCTCCCGCCACCGGGTCCGCGTGGTGTCGGCGAGCTGCGGGGTCGACCAGGTCGGCATCGCGCGATAGTCGCCGACGTAGTCGTCCACCATCGAGACGAGCGAGGGCTCGCGGCGGGAGAGGAACGCGCGGAGCGAGTCGAACGGCACCCGGTTGTCCTGCATGTCGTACCCCAGGAAGCGCACTGGTGCCGAGGTGTGCTGGGCGTTCCAGGTCCGCAGCCACTCCACCAGCGCTTCCATCTCTTGCCGGTTCCACACCGCGAACATCACCCGCATCGCATCCTGGGCCGTGCCGGGTCCTCCCTGCACGTAGCGATTGAGCTGCTCCACCGCGAGCTGGTTCGCCTCGATCGCGAACACCGAAAAGCCGCGGGTGCGGACCAGGTGCTCGAGCAGCCGGTGCTTCACCTGGAAGAATTCGCTGGTACCGTGGGTCGACTCGCCCAGCCCGATCACGTGGGCATTGGCCGAGATCCTGTCGAAGAGGGCAAGATCGTCGTCACCTCCAGTCCTCCCGACCTCCCGTGCCTTGAAGCTCCGAAGCGGCGAGGTCCTTGCCGCGAGCGCCTTCGCCTGTGCTGGTGTTGGAGCCGTTCCGGTGATCAGGGACTCGATCGGCTTCCCGTCCACCGTGAGCTCGAGGTGATCGAACCACGCGGTGCCCGGTCCGTCGACCGCGGCGACAATCACCAGCGAATGCGACCTGCTGTCCATCGTGATCTCGAGCTGCTGCCGCGCCCACTCGGTGTCACCCGTGACCCGCGCGGTGTCGCCGATGGTCACGACCTGGTTGCCCCACGCCTCGAGGCTCAGGAATGCGCGACGCTTGACGCCACTGCTCCGCATCCACGCCGAGAGCTCCACGGTGCGGCCGGAGAACTCCTTCGATGGAACCTGCAGCACCAGCGACTGGGGACCTGGCACCGCCTGCGGCGAAAGCGAGATCTTGAGGCTCCGCTTCCCGTGGTGGACCGTGGTGGTATCGAGCAGGAACGTGGCAGGAGAGCCCGCCGTGAAGGGAGTCCAGCCCAGGGTCCATCCCCAGGGACGGTCGGTCCCGGTGACCGCGGCCTTCTCGAAATCGAGGTTGAGCGGACGCTGGGCCATGAGGGCGGCCGGCGCCAGGACCAGCAGGAAGACGCATTTCATTGCTTCGCCCGGACCCAGGTGTCTCGAGAGTGATGGTGGGACTTTGGCGGTGATAGTATCGTGGTGACCTTCAGACGAGGCAAGCTCATGGAACGGTGGAACGTCGGCATCCTGATATTCGATGAGGTCGAGGTCCTCGACTTCGCGGGGCCTTTCGAGGTCTTCTCCCGCACCCGGCTCGAGCCCGGCGTGGAGTCCCGCCGTTCCGATGCCTCCGCGCCTTTCAGGGTCTTCACGGTCGCGGTGACGACGGCACCGGTAACAGCGACCGGCGGTCTCGTGGTGACGCCGCACTACAGCTTCGCGAACGCTCCCCCGATCGACCTGCTGGTCGTTCCGGGCGGCTTCGGCACCCGGGGCCTCCTCGGCAACACCCAGACGCTCGAGTGGATCAGGTCCGCCTCAGGACAGGCCGAGCTCACGACGTCGGTCTGCACCGGCGCGCTCCTCCTCGCGAAGATCGGCCTGCTCAAGGACAAGGAGGCGACGACCCATTGGGGCGCGCTCGACCTCCTCGCATCAATCGATTCCTCGATCGCTGTTCAGCGAGGAGCGAGAGTCGCGGGGCTTGGTCCGATCACCTCTGCGGGAATCTCAGCAGGGATCGATATGTCGCTGTCGGTAGTCGAGAAGTTGCACGGCAAGGAAGTAGCCGACGAAACGGCGCACTACATGGAGTTCCTCCGTCGTCCGTAGCCCGTCGTCTCAGTCCTTGTAGGGATCGAACTCATCCGCCCCCGCCATCACCACGATCAGGGGCCGGAGCTTGTGCAAGACGTTGATCGTCGGTCCCTGCGCCTTCAACACCTCTCGCAACCGCCGATAGGCCTGCGGGCTTTCGTCCAACCCTCCACCTCGCAGCACCACGTCGACTCGGCGCAGCCAGCTCTCCATCTCATCCTGTGACACCTTCCCCGGCCGGATCACCTTGCCGGTGCGACGCGCGACCTTCCCCCGCGCCTCGGTGCGACTCATCACCCGTCCCGCGCCATGCACCGTCGAATAGAGCGCGAGGCGCTGCGCACCGCTGACGCGTGGGTCGCTCGCCCCTGCGATGATGACCGCGTTGTCCCCCATGCTGCCGCCGACGAACCCCTTCTGCCCTGGGAAGGCCGGCGTGGCTCCTTTCCGCACCACCACGAACCGTTCGCCGTCGTGCTCCTCCTCCCAGGCGAAGTTGTGGTGGTTGTGGACCAGCTCGAGCTCCCTTCCGCCCAGCATCGACACCACCTTGCGGGCGACCCATTCCCGCCCGACATAGGCGTAGCGGCCCGCGAGCCCCATCAGCGCCCAGTATTCCCGGCCCATCTCCGAGTCGAGGGCGAGCAGCGCCTCGTTCTCTTTCCCTTGCTGTCCCCACTGGTCACCGCGCGCAAGAGCCATGAAGCCCGAGGCGATGCCGTGGCCCAGCCCGCGCGAGCCGAAGTGCACCCCGACCCACACCCGGTCCTCCTCATCGGCGAAGACATCGACGTAGTGATTGCCGGATCCCACCGTGCCGAGCTGCGCGCGCGCCTTGTTCTGCGCGTGGGAGACCGTGACACCCCTGGGAAACGCCGACCAGCGATCATCGCCGAAGAGCGGATCATCGACCGGCGCGTCATTTGCCTTGTTGGTGCGGCCTATGCCGAAGCTGATGGTCGCCTGGATCTCGTCGGCCAGCTCGCTGCGGTGCGACATCACTGCGTCCGCGTGGAGGTCGGTGCGAATCGCCGCGTTGCCGCACGCAATGTCGAACCCGACACCGGCCACCGAGACTCTGTTGCGGTACGCCGCGACCCCGCCCACCGGCATGATGTAGCCCAGGTGCCCGTCGGCCATGAGTGCCACCCGCTCCGCCCGCCGCGCAACGTCCGCGAGCTGCGCGAGGGTGTTCGGCTCGTGACTTCCGAGAATGCAGGGCTTGCTCATGTATCACTCATCTTGACACATTACAATATAGTTTGTACCATCAGAAATAGTACATAGGCGGTTGGGGCGGTTGGGGCGGTTGGTTCGGTTCGGACGGTTGAGACGAGGCGTTTACATGAGCTGGTTCAATTTCCGAAAAGCCGACGCTGAAGCTGGCGGGCCCCCCTTCGATCCCCCATGGCTGGATGAGACTCGTCAAGCCATCCACCTGATGCGCGCGATTGCGTCGCGCGCCCGGGCCACGGCGATTTCCCCCGAGATCATGTTGCTCGGATTGCTGGAGCAGGACCGTTTCGAATCCGTCCGCCTGCTATCCGGACTTGGCATCCGAGCAGTGGACCTATCGAAGGAACTGAGTCGTGGCTTGAAGCCTGGCGCCCCAGCCTCTGGCAAGGCGCGAATGGAGATCTGGAGCGGTCGCTCCAGGAAATCCCTCGAAGGCGCGATGAAGCTCGCACGAGAGCTCAAGCAAGCCGTTTCGACAGCGCACTTGCTGTGGGCCATTGCAGATGATGGATCCGCCGCTGGGCTGCTGCTGAGGAAACGCGGCGCCACACCCGACCAGATCCGTGCGCGACTCAAGCGCGACGCGGCGCCCGAAGTCCAGCTCGACATCGCTATCGACGACTCTTCCGACCAGCAGATCTACGACCAGATCGTTTCGCAGGTCCGCGAGGCCGTGGCAACGTCGAAGCTCAAGCCCGGCGACCGCCTCCCCGCCATCCGACGCCTCGCCGACCAGCTGGGCATCGCACCCGGAACGGTCGCGAGAGCGTACGCGGAACTCGAAACCGCGCAGGTCATCATCACCGATGGACCGAAGGGCACCTACATCGCCGAGCCGCCGTTACCGACCCCACCTTCGGTCAGGCCGATCGCCATGCGCGACCTGTTCAGGCCGGTGGTGGTAGCAGCATTTCATTTGGGAGCATCAGCAGGAGAGCTTAGAAAAGCGTTGGAAGAAGCAATGACCGATATCTATCCCAATGGCGAGCAGAAACCGGCAACGTGAGAGCTGTCGGGGCCTTGGGGCATTGTGGCCTTGGGGCTCTGTCAACAGCCCCGCGTGTAATACCATACCCGTGGTCGATGAGTGATCTCGAGGAATCGAATCCACACCACTTCCTTCTTCGCTCTCAGCGTCTCATCGTCGGCGCAATAGTCCGATGGGGTCACCACCTCGACCTGCATCCACTCTCCCCGCACCTGCTTCGGATGCATGATGTAGTCGGGCTCGTCGCCTCCAGGCAGGATGACCGGATATCTCGCGCCGCGCGGCGCCGCGTAGAAATCGGGTCGTATCCCCGGCCGGAAGAACACCGGTGTCTCAGCGAGCAACTCCGGCCACTTGCGGAGCTCCACGGTCGAATCGAGGTGCACCCAGGCGCGCCGCATCCGCTGCTCGCCGTCCCAGCCCAGCAGGACGCGCACCCGATCGGGGAGGATCGAGTCGATCGGCAGGCCCGACTCCTCGTAGGTGAACTCCATGATGTTGGGCCGGAGCGCGAGCGGCGTGACGAGGGCGAACGGCTGCTCCTGGCTGCCGGTGAGATCGCGGACAAACCAGCCCCAGGTCGCCGATTCGTTACTGCTCAGGAAGAGCGCGAGCGAGTCGCGGCCCTTGTCCAGCTTCGGGCTCACGATGCCGATGCCGGGATCGAGCTTCGTGCTCGAATCCGCCAGGTGCTGCGCCGGGACCGCGACGCGAATGAGCGAGGAGGTCTGCCCGGCCAGTGTGCCGGGAAGAAGGATAAGCCAGCAGTAGTGGGCGAATCTCAAACTACTGAAGAATAGCGGGGCTACCCGCATCCCCGCCGCGGACTAACGGGTCCACACCACGAGCGCCGCGCAACTGTCTCCCCGGTCGAGTTCAGGGGGGACCTGGCTAGGGCCACGGTAGAACTCGACGAACTCGATGTCCCGCAGGTGCAACGACTCCATCGCCTCAGCCAGTCTCGCGCAGTCCTCGCAGATACTCTTGATGCCGCCCCCTTCCTTTGGTTCGTTCAGGAAGTTCCCCACCTTCCGACCATCGACATAGAAACCAACCCGGGGCGGCGTGCAGCGGGGAAGCCGGAAGCGCACCTCTGTTTCGCTGTTGAAGTTGTGGGTCTTCGAGACGCCGACACTCGGAATCCCCTGCAGGACCGACACCAGGTCGTACGAGGCTTTTGCCTCGATCTCCTCGCGGGTGCGGAAGGTGCCGATGCCCAGCTTCCTTCGGCGAAAGAAGTCGTCGTACTTGCTGGTGTTGGCGTAGGCCTCGGGCTTGTCGTACGGGCTCGTCACCGCGACTTCAGGGAGGGTGACCGTGCCGGCTTCCAGCATGATCGTACCGGACCAGCCCGACGCCGCCGAAACGTCGATGTCTTGCACCTTGATGGCGTAGCCCAGCATCCGGATGCGGAGGGACTGCCGGCCGACGGCCACCCGGGCGAAGCGGAACTCGCCCGTGGCGGATGTGCGCGTCGAATCGCTGGTCCGTACGACTTCGACCAGCGCGCCGGCGACCCGCGTAGAATCAGGCGCGATGACTCGCCCCTGAACCGGAGCCGGATCCTGGGCCCACAGCGGACCTGCAAGGAGTGAACACGAGAGCGCGAGCTTCATGGTGCCTCCTGTCGGGAATATAGGCAGCGTTTCCAGTCAGACATATTCTTCACCGACCGACAGACCGACTGTCCGAGGACGAATGGACCACGCAAAGTTCCTGTTTGTGAGTCAGGGCGCGCTCATCGGCGACATCGCCTGGCAGGTCTCCAAGGAAGGCCACGAGGTCCGGTATTTCATCGGCAGCGAATCCGAGCGCGACATCGCCGACGGGTTCGTCACCAAGACTGGTGACTGGAAGAAGGACGTCGACTGGGCCGACGTGATCGTTTTCGACGACACCCTCGGCTTCGGCGAGGAAGCCCAGGCACTCCGCGCGAAGGGCAAGAAGGTCGTGGGCGGCACGCCCTACACCGACCGGCTCGAGGACGATCGCTCCTTCGGCCAGGAGCAGCTCAAGGAAGCCGGCATCAACATCCTGCACTATCAGGAGTTCGACAACTTCAAGGACGCCATCAGGTACGTGAAGGCGAATCCCGAGCGGTACGTCATCAAGCCGAGCGGCGAGGCGCAGAACGTGAAGCGACGGCTCTTCGTGGGGGAGGAAGAGGACGGCGAAGACGTGATCCGGATGCTCGAGGCCTACGCCAAGGCGTTCAAGGATGAGATCAAAGTCTTCCAGCTGCAGAAACGGGTCACCGGC
This sequence comes from Gemmatimonadales bacterium, assembly GCA_035274025.1. Classification (GTDB taxonomy): domain Bacteria; phylum Gemmatimonadota; class Gemmatimonadetes; order Gemmatimonadales; family GWC2-71-9; genus SZUA-320. Next base: position 13,324 of record DATEOL010000140.1, read on the forward strand.
GTCGAGGTGGCAGTTGGTGCATTCTTCAACGGCAAGCAGTTCGTGACGCCGATCAACGTCAACTTCGAGCACAAGAAGCTGTTCCCGGGCAATATCGGGCCGAGCACCGGCGAGATGGGGACGGCGATGTTCTGGAGTCCTGCCAACCGACTCTTCAACGATACGCTTCAGCGAATGGAGCCGGTGCTCGCGCGTGAGGGGTATGTCGGCGCGATCGACTTGAATTGCATCGTGAATGGGAACGGGATCTTTCCGCTCGAGTTCACGGCGCGATTCGGGTATCCCACGATCTTCATCATGCAGGAGGCCATGCTGACCCCGATCGGCGAGTTCCTGATGGGCCTCGCGGACGGGTCGCTTACGAAATTCCGCGGCCGGAGTGGATTTCAGGTGGGAGTGCGGATCGTGGTGTCACCGTTTCCGTTCGATGATGCGGCGACCTTCGACAGCACCAGCAAGAACGCGGCGATCATGTTCAAGAAAGGCATCCCGGAAGAGGTACATATCGAGGACGTGAAGCAGAAAGACGGCCAGTGGTTCGTCGCGGGGACCAGCGGCGTTGTATTGGTCGTAGTAGGGATGGGCTCGACGATGCGCGCAGCGCAGGGGCAGGCATATGGACGAGTTCGGAACATCATGATTCCAGACATGTACTACCGCACCGACATCGGGGACCGGTGGTTCGAGGACAGTGACCGGCTCCACACCTGGGGGTACCTGCGGGAGGTCTGACGGGTAGGGCGGTTGGGCGGTTGGACGGTTGGCGCGGTTCAAGGCAACAGATACTCAACAACAATCGGTTCACCATCCGCATCCCTGGATCCCCAGATCGACGACGCGGTGAACAGAACACCGAGACCTCCGCCGGTAGGTGAATCCCGGATCCAGCGGCCCCGGCCGCGGAATACGACTGCCACTCCGCGAACCCGGCGC